>NZ_JANRHN010000050.1:0-15366 GCF_024733745.1 Bacteroides sp. ET225
TTTTATACCTATTTCTCCATAGCCGTATTTTTGTCCTTCATTTCTTATATTGCTGATATTCAGCAGTAAAAAATTCTCCCACATGGAAAGGTATTCCGTACTTTGGGAATAGCTACCGCCACATTGGATTTAGGTCCGGAAGGGAAAGTCGCTTTGTGGCAGGAATGAAAAATACAAGGATAAAGAGGGTGTCAAAACAAAATTTGGCTATCAAAAAGCAATGTCATGGGAACGAAGCAAAACATGCAGCATGTATCAGCTTATGTTTCCGAAATTGACTTTGCTGAACGTTGTTTCTTCGCTTTGTTCATTATTCCGTCCGGATTCATCCGTATTTAAACGAATTCCGCTATATTTGTATCTGCATAAACAGCGGAGAAGCTCTGTCCGTACAGATTCCGCCTGTTTCAAAAACAGATTCATGTCATGAAAAAAAGAGTGAAAATCTATCAGACAATCCTGCTGGCCCTGCTTCTGACAGCGAGCAGTTGCGGAACAACAAACACCGGAGCCATCCTGGGAGGGGCTTCGTTGGGAGGCAATGTAGGCAGTGCCCTGGGAGGGCTTATCGGTGACAGCAGGCATGGCTGGAGAGGCAGCTACCGCGGCTCAGCCATCGGAAGCATCGCAGGCACACTGGCAGGAGCCGCCATCGGAGGTGCACTGACAGCACCCAGGCAGCGTGACAAGTCGGAAGACGGAGTTTATCAGCACGAGCAAAGCCAGGAACCGGCCTATTCGCCGGCGGCTCCAGTCCGCCAGCAGAGTTTCTACACCCTGCAAATACGCAACATCCGTTTCATCGACGAAAACCGGAATCATATCATTGAGGCAAAGGAAAACAGCAAGGTGATATTTGAAATCATGAACGAAGGCAGCGAGCCGGCATACAACGTGATACCCAGCGTCACCGAAACGACGGGGATGAAAAATATCCACATCTCGCCTTCCATTATGGTTGAAGAAATCCTGCCGCACAACGGAATCAAGTATACGGCAACCATCAGTGCCGGAAAAAGGCTGAAAGACGGGAACATTATCCTCCGGCTTGCCGTCACCGACTCTTACGGGCAGGAATACGCTTCGCAAGAGTTTTCTCTGCCCACACAGCGGTAAAGGGCAAGGAGCACCGCTATCTCTCCCTCTCCGCAAGCAGGCATTCCGCTTCTCTGACCATATCCGCAGGAATACTGAAGCGGATATCTCCGGCATGCGGGTTTACCGATGCGATGAAATGCGGCCATTCTCTGCGATAGACCTCTTTCATGTGGCGGTTGGCGATGTCCGTTCCCCTGAAGCTGTATGTCATGTTGGCCAGCCTGTCGCACAGCTTGACAAAAGGAGCATAAGGCGTTTCGCGTATGCCGGCATAATAATGCGCTCCCGCACGTTCATCACGGGTTCTGCCTTTGTCGTTGGTAAGCGCATAAACGATTTCGGCAGCCGCCAGCGCCTGCCGTGTGTCCATAAATGCCTCTGCCTCTTTCCTGACGTCATTGTAGGTCAGGCGGGCATCCTCAATACTGTCGTGGAAATAAGCGCCGAACACCACCGGAATGATATCTTCCTCTGAAGACACGACCTCGTGGCCGTATTCCATGGCAAAGTCTGCAACCATCGACAAGTGAAACCCGTAAGGGAACTTCCTGTCGTACTTCTGGTTTACCGCTTCGTGCAGCATACAGGCCCTGTCGCAGATGCGGCCGAGTGTATCCGCATGGGCCCGCAGGCAAATTCCGAACTGTTCCTTGTTCATAATCCAGCCGTTAAAGAAATACACTGATCAGAGTCTTAAACAAAAGAGCCACAGAGGTAGACATCGGATTTCAAATGCATCATACCCTGTGGCTCCATATCCTTTTTTCAGCTACGGCGCACACGCGTCATAGAAGATTTCATCAATAAGCGCGCGCAAAGAGCACACGGCGTGCGGAAGGCTTTCCTGTAAGCATGTCCACGCCCGGAGTAAGGCTCTCTTCGTCAGCATCGAAAGGCAGACAGCGGATGGTAGCTTTTGTTTCTTCCTTGATACGGTCCTCCGTTTCCGGTGTACCGTCCCAGTGAGCCAGAATGAAGCCGCCCTTTTCGATCTGTTCCTTGAATTCTTCGTAAGTGTCTACCTTGACAATATGTTCGTTGCGGAACTTCAGCGCTTTCTGGTAAATGTTTTCCTGGATTTCCTCCAGCAAGTTCTTTACATATTCTTCGATGCCTTCGCACGAACGGGTTTCCTTTTCCAGCGTATCACGGCGCATAACCTCGATGGTATTGTTTTCCAGGTCACGTCCTCCCACAACCAGACGCACGGGAACTCCCTTCAGCTCGTAGTCGGCAAACTTGAATCCCGGACGCTTGTTGTCGGCATTGTCGTACTTCACAGAAAGACCCATTGCACGGAGTTTGCTTACAATTCCTTCTACCTTGGCATCGATCTGCTTCAACTGTTCGTCGTTTTTATAAACCGGAACAACGACAACCTGGATAGGAGCCAGATGCGGAGGCAGAACCAGTCCGTTGTCGTCCGAATGTGTCATGATGAGCGCTCCCATCAGACGGGTAGAAACTCCCCATGACGTAGCCCATACATAATCAAGCTTATTGTTTTTGTCAACGAACTGTACGTTGAACGCTTTTGCAAAATTCTGTCCGAGGAAGTGGGAAGTCCCGCACTGCAATGCCTTTCCGTCCTGCATCAGGCCTTCGATTGTATAGGTATCCAAAGCTCCCGCAAAACGCTCGTTCGCCGATTTCACACCCTTGATAACCGGCACGGCCATATATTTCTCTGCAAAATCGCCATAAACGTGCAGCATTTTCTGTGCTTCAGCCTCTGCTTCCTCGCGGGTGGCATGAGCCGTATGCCCTTCCTGCCACAAGAATTCCGCCGTGCGGAGGAACAGACGGGTACGCATTTCCCAGCGCACAACGTTAGCCCACTGATTGCACAGGATAGGCAGGTCGCGGTAAGAGTTGATCCAGTTCTTGTAAGTGCTCCAGATGATGGTTTCGGAAGTCGGACGGATAATCAGTTCTTCTTCCAGTTTGGCAGCCGGATCTACAATGACTCCCGAGCCGTCTTCCGCATTCTTCAGACGGTAGTGAGTGACTACCGCACATTCTTTCGCGAATCCTTCTACATGCTCTGCCTCACGGCTCAAATATGATTTTGGAATCAGCAAAGGGAAATAAGCGTTCACATGTCCCGTTTCCTTGAACATCTTGTCCAGCTGCTGCTGCATTTTCTCCCAGATTGCATATCCGTAAGGCTTGATGACCATGCATCCGCGCACCGCTGACTGTTCGGCCAGATCCGCCTTCACGACCAGGTCATTATACCACTGTGAATAGTTTTCACTTCTTTTGGTCAGGTCTTTTAATTCTTTTGCCATAACTTTTATGTTGTTACATTTACTTTTTATCTTTACAAACCGCAAAATTAGTAAAAAGATTCATTCTGCGGCCTATTTGAGGATGGATTTATTCAAAACGGATGGATTTAGCCGGATGAATTCGGCTGATCAGGTACGACGGCCCCACCAGCATCAGCACAGAAACAAGCAGCGTGCATATATTCAGCAGAACCACCCAGCCCAAGTGAAGTTCAACGGGAACCGCACTGACATAATAGGTGGCAGGATCAAGTTTCACCGGTTCAAGGAAATACTGTATGCAGCACAATCCCAGTCCGACGGCATTTCCCCAAAGCATTCCCCTGCCGATGAGAAAGACCGAAAAAGTCAGAAAGATTCTTCTCACCGATGCATTGTCAGCTCCAAGGGCCTTGAGCACGCCGATCATATTGGTGCGTTCGAGAATAATGATCAGCAGTCCGGAAATCATGGTGAATCCGGCCACTCCTGTCATTAGAATCAGAATGACCCACACGTTCGTGTCGAGCAAATCCAGCCATGCAAAGATCTGCGGATAAAGTTCTTCAGCCGTGCGCGAACAATAAGGTTCTCCGTAACGGTCGGTTTTGTCCCCCAAGGCTAAACGCACTTCATCGTTCACGGCACCGGTCTTCCCGTATTCGCCGACACCAAGTTCAATACCGCCTGCCTGGTCCGGAAGCCAGTTGTTGAGTCGGTTAACCGTGTACAGATCCGTGATAAGAAAAAAATCGTCGAAAGCGGAAAAATTTGTCTGAAAGATACCGGAAACAGTCAGCCTCCGTGCGCGGATATTATCTTCCACAAAGTACGTGAACATACGGTCGCCCAACTTCAGCGAGAGCTTGTCGGCGACGGAACGGGAAACAAGCACTGAATTGCTTGCTGCCGAATCCGAGAACGCGGGAATGGCTCCTTCCTGCAGATGAGCCTTCAAATAAGTCCAGTCGTATTCTTGGGCCACCCCTTTCACAATCATTCCCTGAAAATTGTCGGAGGTCATGATCATTCCCGGTTTCGTGGAAAACCGCTGCACATGCGTGATTCCGGAAATCCCCCGGAATACATCAAGCAGGCTGTCTTCCGCCACAATCGGATTCACTTGGTACAGATCCGCTCCGTCGATGCCGGAAACCACGATATCCGCCCCCATGCCTATCACTTTGTCGCGCACCTGATGCTTGAAGCCGATGACAACCGCCACCGAAACGATCATCACAGCCAGCCCGATCGCAATGCCGGCCATCGCAATGCGGACAGCCGGCTTTGACACCTCTTCCTTTCCTTCTTTGCTGCGGTAAATCCGCCGGGCTATAAAGAATTTCCAGTTCATGGTCAGTCGTCTACTCGGCCGGGATATGCCTCAAGCGCCTTGCGCAGAATAAACAGTGCGCGCACCAAATCTTCTTTTTTCAGCACGTATGCCACGCGCACCTCGTTCTTTCCTCCTCCGGGCGTCGTGTAAAAGCCGCTGGCAGGAGCCAGCATCACGGTTTCGCCTTCATAGTCAAACTCCGACAGACACCATGCGCAGAATTTTTCGCAATCATCCACCGGCAGCTTGGCAACTGTATAAAAAGCGCCCATCGGGATGGGAGAATAAACACCCGGGATACGGTTCAGTCCGTCAATCAGACACTTGCGCCGTTCCACATATTCGTCGTAGGTTTCACGGCTGTATTCTTCCGGCTCGTCCAAAGAAGCTTCTGCGGCAATCTGGCCAATCAGAGGAGGACTCAGCCGTGCCTGACAAAACTTCATCACGGCCTTGCGCACCTCTTCGTTCTTCGTTATCAGTGCTCCGATGCGGATGCCGCATTCCGAATAACGTTTTGAAACAGAATCAATCAGCACCACGTTCTGCTCGATTCCCTCCAGGTGGCAGGCTGAAATGTAAGGAGAACCGGTATAAATGAATTCACGGTACACTTCGTCGGAGAACAGGAACAGGTCGTATTTCTTCACCAGGTCGCGGATTTGGTTCATTTCCCGGCGCGTATACAGATAGCCGGTCGGGTTGTTCGGATTGCAAATCAAGATTCCCTTGGTGCGTTCGTTGATCAGTTCCTCAAATTTTTCCACCTTGGGCAAGGAAAAGCCTTCATCGATGGTAGTCGTCACCGTGCGTATAACAGCGCCTGCGGAAATGGCAAACGCCATATAGTTGGCATATGCAGGCTCCGGAACAATTATTTCATCTCCCGGATTCAGGCAGCTGAGGAAAGCGAAAAGCACAGCTTCCGAACCGCCCGTCGTAATGATGATGTCGTCCGGATCCAGATGAATGTCATATTTCTCATAATAACCGACAAGCTTTTCGCGGTAGCTGCGGTATCCCTGGCTGGGACTGTACTCCAGCACCGTGCGCTTGATATTTCGAATCGCATCGAGGGCCGCTCGGGGACTGGGAAGGTCAGGCTGACCGATATTCAGATGGTACACTTTGATTCCTCTTCCTTTTGCAGCTTCAGCCAGCGGAGCCAACTTGCGTATCGGCGACTCCGGCATTTCAGTTCCTCGAATGGATATATGTGGCATATTTTTATAAATTATTTGTTTTTGAAATGCAAAGATAACTTGATTGCCGTAATTTAGCAACAATACGTTTGAAAAATTAAACAGAATGCGGATATTCATTTACTTTAACTCCTTTTCAGTTAACCGTTGACTGCTTTTCAGAAAAAAAGCCGTATGTTTGCTTCAGAAACAAAAAACATCAATAGGTATGAATCTTTATCTCATTATATTCAATGCCGATACTTACCGGAAAGAGCAAGTGTATGAGGCCCATAAATCGCTGTTCGTGGCGCTCGAAAAATATTTCACGCTGCATCTGGTCAACTATACTCAAACCGACGATATCCCTTCAAATGCCTATAAACTGGCTTTCATTGCCAGCGGAGGAGTAGAGAGCGCTGTGGTGCGCAACTTCAGCCTGCTCCCCTATCCCATCACGCTGCTTACCGACGGCTCAAACAACTCATTGGCCGCCGCACTTGAAATATCGGCCTGGATACGGACACGCGACATGAAAGTGAAAATTATCCACGGACATCCCGACGAAATGGTGAAACAGGTGCTGCTTCACCACAAGGCTTTCGCCGCCAAACGGAGCCTGAAAAACAAACGCATCGGAGTGGTGGGCACACCGGCTCCGTGGCTCGTTTCAAGCCATGTCGACTACCTGCTCGCCGGACAGCGCTGGGGAGTGAGCTATGTAGATATCCCCATCGAGGAAGTGGAAAAGAACTTCTATAACACGACCGATGATGAAATCGGCATGGAAGCGTCCAGACTTGTTTCACGCGTGAAAGCCATTCAGGACGTTACTCCCGAAGACCTGTACAGAGCAATGAGGCTGCACAAAGCGGTGAAGGACGTATGCACGAAGCATAAGCTGAGCGCAGCAACCGTATCCTGTTTCTCGCTTATTCAGACATTGAAGACAACCGGATGCCTGGCCCTTTCGCTCCTGAACGACGAAGGCATTCCTGCGGGATGCGAGGGCGACCTGCAGTCGATCATGACATTGCTTATGGTGAAGGAACTGACCGGACAGCCGGGGTTCATGGCAAATCCTTCGTTCATCGACACAAAGCGGAATGAAGTGCTGCTGGCCCACTGTTCCATTCCCACAACAATGACAGACGAGTTTATCATCCGCACCCAGTTTGAATCGGAAACAGGAATCGGCATCCAGGGAATCATGCACGAAGGTGAAGTGACGCTGTTCAAATGCGGGGGAGAATGCCTGGACGAATATTTTGTATCTGCCGGATATCTCACCGCAAACACCAACCTGGTGACTTGCTGCCGGACTCAGGTAACGGTCAAGCTCAACAGTCCCGTAAGCTACTTCCTGCAAAACCCCTTGGGCAACCATCATATTCTCATTAAAGGGAACCACACGGAGGCCATCCAGGAATTTATGCAGCAGAACCGGTGCAAGCAGCGCGAATAACGGATTTTTGCATAAATTGTTTCGCTGTTTCATTATTAGTCGTATCTTTGTAGAACAGATACGGCCGATGTCCCGTTGCCTTGCAAACGGAAAAAGTTTGTGAAAACAATCCGTCACTTCAAATGCTGCGGTTCTGTCTTGACGACTTTTTTACAGTGCAGCAAGACTCCGGACACGTTCCTATTCATTAATTATAAAACGAACAGACTATTACGAAACAATTATGATGCATAACTGGTTTGAATGCAAAATCCGTTACGAGAAAGTAGCCGAAAACGGCATGAACAAAAAAGTGACGGAACCCTATCTGGTAGATGCGCTCAGCTTCACGGAAGCCGAATCGCGCATAATTGAAGAAATCACTCCCTTCATAAGCGGCGAATTTACTGTCGCCGACATCAAGCGGGCGAATTACAGCGAACTGTTTCCTTGCGAAGAAGACGCTGCCGACCGGTGGTTCAAGTGCAAACTGTATTTCATCACACTGGACGAAAAAAGCGGAACAGAGAAAAAGACGGCAACCAACGTACTGGTACAGGCCGCCGACCTGCGCGATGCCGTAAAGAAACTCGACGAAGGCATGAAAGGGACAATGGCCGACTATGTAATTGCATCAGTGGCAGAAACCGCTATCATGGATGTATATCCTTATTCGGCCGAACCGGACGTAAAGCCGGAATTTCCCGAAGCGGACAAAAGATAACAGATAAAGACAGATTGCCATGGACATTCAGAAAAACATAAAAGAAGTGCTTGCGCAGCTTCCTCCGCATGTCCGCCTGGTAGCTGTTTCCAAGTTTCACCCCAGCGAAGCGATCGAAGCAGCGTATGCGGCAGGACAACGGATCTTCGGCGAAAGCAAGGAACAGGAGCTGAACCTCAAGCAGGAAGTTCTCCCCAAAGACATCGAATGGCATTTCATCGGACATTTGCAAACAAACAAGGTGAAATACATCGCTCCTTACATCGCCATGATTGATGCGGTGGACTCTTATAAGCTGCTGGCCGAGATAAACAAGCAGGCTGCCAAATGCGGACGCGTAATCCCCTGCCTGCTGGAGATCCACATCGCTGAGGAAGACACCAAATACGGTTTCACTTTCGACTCGTGCAGGCAGATGCTGGACGAAGGCAAATGGAAAGAACTGACGAATGTGGCAATCAGCGGAGTGATGGGCATGGCGACAAACACAGATGACGAAGCTGAGATATGCAAGGAATTCGCGCGTCTGCACGACTTCTTCAACGAGCTGAAGAATACTTACTTCAACGGCATCGATACCTTTAAAGAAATTTCGATGGGCATGTCGCACGACTATCAGCTTGCCGTCAGGGAAGGAAGCACAATGGTACGCGTGGGCAGCAAAATTTTCGGTGAAAGAGTCTATTGACCGGAAGATTTCACGCAAGGCATTGCCGGAAACCGAGAAGCAGAACAGCGTCAAGGCAACCGCCGGCAACGCTGTACAAACCTGCGATGGAGAGTAATAATGACAATTTAATACCATAAACACATGCTACAACTGAAAACGACTTTTGCGGGGCTATCGCTCGAGAATCCGATTATTGTCGGGAGTTCCGGACTGACAGACAGCGCAGAAAAAATCAAGGCAATTGAAAAAGCGGGAGCTGGAGCTGTCGTGCTGAAATCAGTGTTCGAAGAACAAATCAAGGCAGAAAGCGGACACATGGACGGATATGGTTCGCCCGAAGCGGAGGATTACCTGCAGACGTATGTACGCTCACATGCGCTGAGCCATCATGTAGACCTTATCAGAGAAGCTAAAAAAAGTTGCCGGATTCCGGTCATAGCCAGCATCAACTGCTACAGCGACAGCGAATGGACAGATTTTGCGCGGCTGATGGAAGAGGCTGGCGCTGATGCGCTGGAACTGAACGTGCTCTCGCTGCAAACAGGAAAGGAATATGCCTACGGCAGTTTTGAACAGCGGCATATCGAAATCTTGCGTCACATCAAAAAAGCCGTGAACATTCCGGTCATATTCAAGCTGGGAAGCAACTTTACGAACCCGGTCGCGCTGGTCAATCAGCTCTATGCCAACGGGGCGGCCGCCGTGGTTCTGTTCAACCGCTTCTACCAGCCAGACATCAGCATCGACAGTCAAAGCCTGACTCATATCAGTGCGTTGAGCAATCCGCATGAACTGGCAGAACGCATACGCTGGACAGCCATCGCTTCGGCAGAGGTGCCGCAGCTGGATTATGCCGTATCCGGCGGAATATATGACGGAAAGGGCATAATAAAAGCAATTCTCGCAGGAGCTTCTGCTGTAGAAATTTGCAGTGCGTTCTATCAGCACGGATTGGAAGAAGCAGAAGCCATGAAGCAGACATTGGCTGAGTGGATGAAGGATAAAGGATATGAATCGGTAGCCAGCTTCAAAGGAAAGATGAATGCCTGCACCGTAGGAGAAGTCAATCCGTTCGAACGTACCCAGTTCATGAAGTATTACAGCGAATACAAAGGGTAATTTTCAATATTCTGAAATGCCAAAGGCACAAGAGGATGCGATGGTACTCACCGCCGCTTTTCTTGTGCCTTTGCATTCAAGGCTTTCTATATCCGGATTGTTTTCTGCTCTGGCCTGCACGTTATCTTTTCAGCAAGCCCACTTTCAGATTCAGCTTGAAATAGTAAGTCCCGTTTTCACGCTCCAGATACCCGTACCTGTCCTTCTCCGTAGAGCCTTTTTCAAGACGTGTATTGAAGAACAGAAAATCGGCAAACGTCTGTCGGAATGCACGCTGATAGCAAAGCACTTCTCCGTTTCCGGTCACAAACAGCATCCCGCCGATAGCCGAATCGGTTCCATTGTACAATTTTGCCGGACGCATGCCGGAAGCTATCGCCAGCAGAAACTCCTTGACCTTGTATTCATAAAAGCCATGTTTGCTGATCAGTTCATCCTTTATTTTAAGCGGATTAACTTTCTTGATTTCTTCTGTAAGTTCGGACACTCTGGTGATTCCGTCAAGCCACATCAGACGTGTCATTTCTCCCAGCAGACGGCCCATATGCAAGTCAATCATCGACACGTTGCTGCGGAAAATTTTGTCGGCCACGTCATTGTATTTCAATACGCCTCCCAAACGCTCAATCATCAGCATCCGGGAAATCACATCGTCCTCCTCGCCCGTTGCATTGATTTTATTGATGGTCGGTGAAGAAAATTTAACTCCCGTCTGCTCAAACTTGAAGTTGGCAGCACGCCCCCCGTCAAGCAGAGGAAACATGACACCCAGGCGGGAACGCACGGAAAAGCCCACCAGAGGCGCATTTTCCGAATAAAAAGCAACGCTCAAGTCCGTACGGTCTTCAGTTTTCGCCTCCATATCGTAAATCAGCACCTCATCCAGAAACTCCTCCACCCCATCCGGAGAAGTCACTTCATCTCCTTGGGTATTCCGGATGCCGTCCAGAATCAAGTCCGCCACAGTTGCAAAGTCTTCACGTGGAATCCGCTTGTCGATATTCTCTCCCTGTATGCGTATCTCATCCTTTTCCACGATATAACGCCGGATACCGTCGTGTTCCACGCGCTGCACCATCGCCACAGGCAGACACTGAGCTACATTCTTCTTAACATCGGGAGTGCCGGAATATACATGACCGTCGGCCAACAGGCGGAAAAATGCATACAATTCCCCCCATTCTCTTTTGGTTGCTTCAAATGCCATTTTCTTCTACATTTTTTAATTCAGCGCAAAGGTAAACAAAAAAGCCTGTTAACAAAAGCGCACCACGCCATCCAATTCCATAAAAAAAGTTATTCACGCGTTTTTTACAGCTCCCTTATTTGCGGATAACGGAAAAGTCCGTATCTTTGCAATGTGTTTTTCATAGTATTAGATTTAAGGTTAACAAAGGTTGGAGTACAGCGGTACTCCTTTTTTTATGTCCGCCCGTCCGGATATTCTTCCGAAAAAACTTTCTGATTCTGATTTTTAATGTAATTTTGCGAACCAAATTATCGTATATCTTATGGAACAACCCCAACTGAACGAACACAACAAGCAGGAATATCCTCCCATGCATACATGTGAGCATATCGTGAACCGCACGATGGTCAATATTTTCGGATGCGGACGCGCTGTTTCCGCCCATATCGAACGCAAGAAAAGCAAACTCGACTTTGCTCTGCCGCAGGCCTTGACGGACGAAGATATTGCACGGATCGAAGCAACCGTGAACGAAGTCATCGGCCGCCACCTGGACGTGACAACCGAATTTATTACACAAGAGGAAGCCGCCGCTCGCTTTGACATGAAAAGACTTCCCGAAAACGCTTCCGATACAGTACGTATAGTCAAAGTGGGCGACTATGACGACTGCCTTTGCATAGGCGCACATGTGCAGAACACTTCCGAAATCGGCACGTTCAAAATCATCAGCCACGACTATAAAGACGGAATCTTCCGCATGCGCTTCAAACTCCTGTGATATGGCAAGGAAGAACAAAAAGCAATCTGGAGGAGGCCTAAAAGGATTCATTCTGCTGGCGGCGGTTATTGTCGGGGCACTCTACATCCACCAGAACGGAGAGAAAGTGTTCACGCCCGAAACGGCTAAGGCTATAGAGAATAAAACCGGCACTGCCGAAAACGCTGGAACAGAAGCGGGAGATGACGGCTTCTCCCTGCAACTGGAAATCCCGAAGACAATCAGGAAACGGAATGAAATTGTAATCGGGCACGTGGGCTACACCGTATCATACAATGATGTCTATAAAACGCCGAACTGGGTGGCGTGGGAACTGACAAGAAAGGAAACTGCCGGTGACGAAGGGCGTACCAACAAGTTTCTGCCGGATCCGAAACTGCCCGAGCCTCGTGTCGTAACGTCCGACTATACCAATTCGGGATACGACCGCGGACACATGGCTCCTGCCGCCGACATGAAATGGAGCAAACAGGCGATGAAAGAGTCATTTTATATGAGCAACATCTGTCCGCAAAACCGGAAACTGAACCGGGACGACTGGGGCGACCTGGAAGAGAGCTGCCGCAAATGGGCGGAGAAATACGGGACGGTCTACATCGCCTGCGGACCTATTTACGATACAAAGTCGCCTAAGCGTATTGGAGAACACAAGGTTGCTGTCCCCGATCGCTTCTTCAAAGTGGTACTGATCTACAACCGGAAAAATCCGATTGCCATGGGATTCCTTTTTGAAAACAAGGCGCATCACCAGCATCTGAAGAACTACATGGTAACAGTAGACCAGGTAGAAGAAGCTACAGGTCTGGATTTCTTCTCTAAAGTGCCCGACAGCATAGAAAAACGCATCGAAAGCACCATACCTGAAGGCATTGACTTCTGACATTGCTTTTCATCACAGGATTGCACGGGTCTGTCTGTCCATGCCGTGCAATCCGTTCCGATTGTCAGACCTGTTCGCTTGATTTATGTACCACAAGCTACTGTCCCACTTTCTCCGCCAGCGTTTTCACCAGGCGGTTATGATCGCGCAAATCGTTGCGCAAACTGTATGAGCCGTCCTTGTCTACCAATACGTAGGAAGGAATGCCATCTATGTGGAATTTCTTGCAAAGATAGTTCCATTGCTCGTCATTCAAACGGAAATGCTTGCCCTTGATGCCGGGAATCATGGTCTTATACTTTACAACAGGCGATGTTTCATTGGCTATATAAATCCATACCAGCCTGTCACTCTTCAGTTCCGTGTCTTTCAGAGGCTCGATTGCCTTGATCGAGGCACGGCAAGGCCCGCACCACGTGTTCCAGAAATCCACAAACACAACCTTGCCCTTATAAGGAGCCACAATGGCATCGAACAAGTCTTTTACAGGTACATCGGGAGTGTGCTCGATAACCGCCTTGTCTTTTACGGCTTCTAGCTTCGCGGCAATGTCTTTCTGCATCGCTTCCAATGCCTCGACATAAAAAGCAGAATCTTCCGGACCAAAGACTTTCAGGTCGGCTTGCGTCAAAGTGCCTTTTTGAACCTTGTCAACAAGAAGCACATATTTTCTCAGAGAAGGAATCAGTCCCGTCCGTATTCCGGCCGTTTCCATCCATGCTCCATCCGAATATACGACATTCCCGACATAATCAGAAACTTGCGCTCCCATCAGAAGCTGCGGATTATTCACATCAAACAGCTTGCAGATCTCCGCCTGGTCTTCCGGCTTCATCGGTTCAATGCCCTTTATCGGATTGCGGTTCCATTCATTGTGCATACACCGGTAATTATGTTCGCGGAAGTAATTGCCGCCCAGCATCGCCGCAACGGCTTCTTCCTGCAATGACAACTGCATCCATGCTTTCATAAGCGGCGGCAGGCTATCGGCTGCAATGCTGTCCGACAAAGCCTTATAAGTATTGGTAACGTGTGCAGCATAGGCTTTCGATGTCATCCTGTAATCTGCAAACTTGCCGTTATAAAGGTTCATAGACCATACAGGCCAATCCGTCCGGCTGGAGATCAGATTGTTCAGACTGGCATACGTGCCTTCGGCATAAAGGGATCTGAAAGGTTTTGCAACCGCTCCTTTACGGCGGGATACGATACGCTGTCCACTGCCCCGCTGGTCTATATAAACAACAGCATGTTCCCCGGGAGCCACCTGTATGCTTCCGGTCATGGGCAACAAAACCTCAGCCGGGCCATATTGCCGGAATTTGAATATTGCCGTATGCGTTGCCGAATCAACGGGAGCAGTATATTCCTCTTGCACGCCATTCAAGGTGTTTACATATATATTCTGCTCCGTTCCCAATTCTTTCCGATGATGAAGCAGTCGCACCTCGAGCGTAGTTTCACCGCTCTTGAAAACAGGTTCAGGCACCGGAGCATTACCATCCAGCTTCAAAGCTTCGGCAGGAATGCCTTCAGGAATGTCATAGGTTTCCTTCCCCGTCAGATCTACGCCGAACAGCTTAAAGCAATCAGCACAGTCCGACTCGATAAAATCAAACGAACGTGTCCGCTTGGGCAAGGGCTGGAAGAAAAGCGTGAAAGAAGCCTCTCCCGACTCGGGCATCCAGAACAGCGAATCGGGAGTGATGCCTTGCGCATCGGTCAGCGCATATTTCTCACCTTCTGCACGAAGATACGTCTTCGAATCGATACGAATCCAATAGTGCGGCCGGAAATACGCATTGACATGCACTACCGTAGCGGTGTCGTTCAGCTCGACTTTGGCAATGTCGAGCGTTGTTGTGTTGGCACTCTCAATCAGCGGGAAATCCACAGTCTTCGGTCCCGTATGGCAAGCCGTCAGCATCAAGGCCGGCAAAAGCGATGCCACAAATGTACAGTTGATTTTCATTGTTTACACTTATTTAATAAATCAGTCATATCGCTACTTCAGTCACGACCTGTCCGTCGAACAGGTTAATGATGCGGTCGGCATAGCTGGCATCGTGCTGCGAATGAGTTACCATCACGATGGTGGCCCCCTCCTTGTTCAGTCTGGTAAGCAGGTCCATCACTTCCTTGCCGTTCTTCGAATCCAGGTTGCCGGTCGGCTCATCGGCAAGAATCAGTTTGGGATTGGCCACCACCGCACGGGCAATCGCCACACGCTGCTGCTGTCCTCCCGAAAGCTGTTGCGGGAAATGCCTGGAACGGTGAGCTATTGCCATACGATCCATAGCCTCTTCCACTCTGCGCTTACGCTCGGCCGCCGGTATGCCCATATAAAGCAAGGGCAGTTCGATATTTTCGTACACGTTCAGTTCGTCAATCAGATTGAAACTCTGGAACACAAAACCGATGACTCCCTTGCGAAGCGACGTACGCTGCGACTCGGTGTATTTCGACACCTCCACACCGTTCAGGCAATATGCTCCGCCGGTCGGATTGTCCAGCAGTCCCAGAATATTCAGCAAGGTCGACTTGCCACACCCCGAAGGACCCATAACCGCCACAAACTCGCCTTCTTTCACTTCAATACTCACATTGTGCAACGCCCAAGTTTCCACCTCATCCGTGCGGAACACTTTCTGCAAATTTACTGTTTTAATCATAA
>NZ_JANRHN010000051.1:0-14741 GCF_024733745.1 Bacteroides sp. ET225
CATATAAGGAATTAGGATTTTTAGGAGTTTTATCTTTCTTATATCTCAAGCATAATGGATAATTTCCATAATAACTTTCAACGTATTTGTAATGTTGGCAAATAGAGCAATCTCTAACATTATACCCTAAAAAAGAAGCATAAAGTAGAAATGAGTTGATACTCATTTGATTCTTGTACACTGAAATTTCTAATAATGCTTTGTTATACTTTTTTAGATCTATGTCATTACAAGTCCCTTCACTAATATAATTAGCGTAATGTTTACCTGATGCATATAATGCATATTTTTGAAAAGGGTAGTTTATCTCTAATGGTTCATACACTTGTATAGGAAGGATATTGTATGTTTTTTTGTTTGATTTGATTATCTCTTTAATGTCTTGGATATCTTCTTCTTTCTTGACGGATATTTCAATAATAGGTAATTTTGAATTAATTTTATCTTCTGAACACTCATGGGTTACAAAAACTTCTATTAATAATGGCTTATACTTATTATTGCTGTTTTCCAATAATATATCAGCTTTGAAACCTTCTATTTGTTTTTCTACAGTGCACAATTCATAACGGTCTTTTAAATTCACAAGTATTTCTCTACTGTGACTGCAACAATTTTCATCTGATGAAAAATAACAGTTTTGTATAGATGAGCATATAACTTTTTCAGTCATATTGATATTGAAAGTTGTATCATTGTCGAATATTTCTTTAATCTTGTATTTCGCTAGATTATGTAAATAAGTTTCAAAGCTACAGGATGTACTGTCCGTACTGATTTTATGAGAAAAATGATGTTGCTTTTTATCCCCTAATTTGGCTGTGAGCTCTTTTCCGCATGAAATACAGTAATATTTTGAACTATTTCTATCGTTTTTATTTATAGTAGTGATGTCAATTGTATTCTTTCGGCAGTCAAAGGCATATCTATATTTAATGGTTTGTTTCATTATTCAAAAAAGTTTCTTGATTTTCGTATCATAGGTTAAAATGTTGTTGGGGCTACAAATTATTATGGAAGATACACAGAGCAATCAAAAAAAACATTGATGTTTATTTTCAAACATTAGAAATAAAGTAATATACTGAAGAAGTAGACTGTGCTATTGCTCAATTGAACTACAATCTACTCGCTATAATGTCAATGCTCTTTGCTTTTATATATCTAAAATTTCTAGAAGGCTAATCCTTGCAAAATAGAATGTACGTTCGGCTTCTCTTTTATGGCAATAAGCACGAATATAATTATCTCCCCATCTTTCAGTATCAAGCTGTATATTACTAATTGTACGGATACTGGTTTCTGCTTCGGTTTTATTATTAACTAACTCTCCTGTTTCAGGATCTATATAAATAGAATTCCATTCTCTTCTGGTATATTCCATCCTAACATATTTCTTATTAGGGATGATAATATTCATGATGTTTGCAACATTTTTGATTCCTAGTTTATCAGCGGATAAACTTAGTGTGCAATAATTATCCTTTAAGCAGGAATTTTGCATTTTACTTATTTCAAAATTGCGAACTCCATTTCTTACATAACAATACCCCGTCATAATGATCCCGTCAAAGTTTGAAGGTTTTACGATAGTTTTTTCCTGGTCGTATTGAAAGGAAACGTATTTGCCGGTTTCAATGGCAGTGATCACAATGTTTTGTTCAGGCATATCACTCATGGCCTTTTCTTGAATTACAACCATCTTATCATCTACGACTTCTTCCTCTACTTTCTCATCTTGGATGATTGTAATATCTGCCCCAACCGTCTCTGGTATATATCCAAATTGGTTGATACCTAAATATTTTTCTCTGTATCTTTGTTTTGACCAGGTCAACGCAATGTCCTTAGTCCATTGTTGAACAGGTTCTATACGTTTTATTGATAACAAATCATGTGGAATTGTAAATTGGGGATAGATACTTTTAATAACATCAGCGATAAACCTACAGCATCCGTTGGGATTCTGATGAATTTGTATTTCTGCAAATCTGATAACAATCCAACCTCTATTTTTGAATTCATTATTTCTATTGATATCAGCAAATTGAAAATGGGTTGCTTTTCTAATATTAACATCGTTAATGCCTTCATAAGGTTCATCAATTTCTATATCTAGAAAGATATTAATTCCATCTTTTTCATTTAATAATGAAAAATCAGGCTCATATCTATTTGTTTTCGTCAAAACATATCGATCATCATATATGCTGAATGTCTCTTTAAAATATTTTTGTATATATAAAAGAAATTCATCTTCTTTATATCCTTTTCTACCGCTTCTTCCTTTTTGGGGAAATTTGATTGGACACTTTGTCCTTGTAGGCATTATTACATACGGATAATGTAAAGGTTCTGTTTGAGTAAATATATTTATCGGCTCATATCCGATGTATTTGGGTAAGGAATGTTCGGGCTTCTCTTCTATTTTTTCATTTATTTCTTGTAGTATAGGACTGGGTATTCTTTTTGGGCGTTTTTCAAAGGGGAAATTTTGGGGTTGATTTATGCCCTGTTCATCTTGAAATCTATTTGTAGATGTTTTTTGTTTTATGTTTTCCTCTAATTTATTAGATGTATTTTCAGAGGTTGCATTTACAAGTTTCTTAGTCAATTTATTATTTTTCTTGCTTATTTTAAGCAGGAAGTAGAAAATGATTAAAATGACAATAATAATTATCCCTATTAAGAATAAGTTTTCGTTCCCATAATTTGCTTCTAATCTTGTTGTATCCATAACAAATATTTGTTGGTTTTATGTTACAAATATAGTAATTTACAATAAAATAGCATTATATCCCCATAATGCTTTGTTTTATTTCCGCATTAAGGTAAAAAAACTTCTAAAGTCTTCTTTAATGTGGACTTCGTTACGTTCAAGGTGATAGACAAAATGGTGATGAAGCATATAGGCATGTAGAAGTTGTTGTTCCCTTGATACTTCCGTATATCATACGTTCTTTTTTATTATATAGATAACAGGTATTGTTTTTCCGCTTTTTACTTTCACTTTCCATGTATTTGAAATGAGTCGTTTAGTTTTTCACTACAGGTAGAGATTTACATATCATCGTATGGATAATATATGGTATTATGCCTATATAATATAAATAGTAATCAGATTACTTAGAAAAATATGTTATGTGGTTTGGAATAATAAAAATAAGATGTATATTTGCATTGACAAATATAAGTAAAATGATTACTAAGAAAAAAATATATCTAAAAGACCTTGCAGAAATCCTATCTGGAGTGTATGAGAAAACAGATCCTGATGGAGAGATAGCATATTTACAGACCAAAGATTGTACGGATGCGGTAATTATAAAATATGCTTCCCGAGTATTATTGACAGCTAAAATGCAGAAGAATTTATTGCAAGAAGGTGATATTCTTTTTGCCTCTAAGGGAGTAAATTACTTAAGTGTGGTATTTCGTGAGCAAGAAAAAGCGGTAGCTTCTACTTCTTTTTTCGTAATCCGATTAAAATCACCGATAGTTACATCTGAGTATCTTTGTTGGTTCTTGTGTCAACCTTCTGTAAAGGCATATTTTAAAAGCAATCAGGCCGGTAGTGCAACACCACTTATTCATAAACCTGCTGTGGAAAATTTAGAGATACCCGTCCCTTCGTTAGAAGAACAGAAAACTATTGTAACCATAGCTCGTTTGTCAAAAAGAGAAATGGAGCTACAACAGGCAATCATTGAAAAAAAACAGACTATTGTCCAACAATTATTAATGAATAAAATAAAGTAATCAATATATGGAAAATCAACAAAAAACAGATCAGTTACAAATCAATCGTGTAGTTTGGAAAGCTTGTGATACTTTCCGTGGAGTGATAGATCCTAGTCAATATAAAGATTATATTCTGACTATGCTTTTCTTGAAATATGTCAGTGATGTATACAAAGCCAAATATTCAGAATATTTAAACAGATACGAAGGAGATAAAGAACGGGCGGCCCGTTCCATGCGTCATGAACGTTTCCTTATTCCAGAAACCAGTTCATTTGATTATTTATATCAACACCGTACGGCGGACAATATCGGAGAGTTGATTGATATGGCATTGGCTGATATTGAGGATGCCAATCGGGAGAAAATGAGCAGTGAGGACGGCAGCAGTATTTTCCGTAATATCAGTTTCAATTCAGCTAACTTGGGTGAACCGAAAGAAAAGAATGCCCGCTTGAAAAATCTATTGGTAGATTTCAGTGAATTGGAATTGGATGAATCTCATTTGGAAAATAATGATATCATTGGAGATGCTTATATGTATTTGGTCTCTACATTTGCCAGTGAGTCAGGGAAGAAAGCGGGAGAGTTCTTTACTCCGGCAGAAGTTTCAACTTTGTTGGCTAAACTGACAAAGAGCAAACCAGGTGCGCGTATCTGTGATCCGACTTGTGGTTCCGGCTCTCTGCTGATTAAGGCAGGCAAGGAGGTAGGTAACAATAACTTCTCTCTTTACGGTCAGGAAGTAAATGGCAGCACTTGGGCACTGGCCATGATGAACATGTTCCTCCACGGTTTTGATAATGCTGTGATACGCTGGGGAGATACGTTGCGCAATCCGAAACTGAAAGAAGATGACAAGTTAATGAAGTTCGACACAGTGATTGCCAACCCCCCCTTCTCATTAGACAAATGGGGAGCTGAAGAGGCTGCTCATGATTCCTATAACCGTTTTTGGAGAGGTATTCCACCAAAGAGCAAGGGAGACTGGGCCTTTATTTCCCACATGATAGAAGCAGCTCAGGAAGGTAGTGGTAAAGTTGGTGTGGTAATTCCCCACGGCGTACTGTTTCGTGGAGCAAGCGAAGGCAAAATCCGCAAACAGGTGATAGATGAAAATCTACTGGAAGCTGTTATCGGTTTGCCTGCCAATTTGTTTTTCGGAACAGGTATTCCGGCGGCCATTGCTATTTTCAACAAAGGGAAAAAAACAGACAATGTGTTGTTTGTCGATGCCAGCAGAGAGTATGAAAACGGAAAGAACCAAAACAAACTGCGTCCGGAAGATATCAATCATATTGTTTCTGTCTACCAAAAATTTACCTCTGGACAGCTTGAACCAGGTGTAGCGGAAGAGAAATATGCTTTTGTAGCCACTCCTGCCGATATACAGGAAAATGATTATAATCTGAACATTCCCCGCTATGTGGACACTTTTGAGGAAGAAGCAGAAGTGGATATTCCGGCTGTACAAAAAGAAATTGATGCATTGGAGGCAGAATTGGCAGAGGTGCAGGCTAAGATGAGAGATTATTTAAAGGAATTGGGATATTAAGACTTGGAAAATATGACTCACATTGATCAACTATATAATGAATGGCTGTCTTTACAGCCATTAAAGCCAGAAGATAAGAGCAGACTGGACCGAAAATTCATGTTGGAGTTCAATTACAACTCCAATCACATAGAAGGAAATACTTTGACCTATGGGCAAACTGAACTGTTGTTACTTTTCGGAAAGGTTGTAGACGAGGCTAACATGAAGGATCTGGAAGAGATGAAAGCCCATAATGTTTGTCTGAGAATGGTGCAGGAAGAGGCAGACGATAAAAGTCATCCTTTGACAGAAACTTTCATCCGTCAGCTGCATCATACCTTGCTTCGTGAAAATTATACTATGTATCGTCAGTTATCGGATGGAACCACCACTTCCTATGTCATTCATGCAGGAGTGTACAAAACCCGTCCCAATTCGGTGATAACGGTTACTGGCGAACGTTTTGAATATGCTTCACCCGAAGAGACACCGGCCTTGATGACCGACTTGGTGGAATGGTACAATATCGAAGAACAGAAAGGTGAGTTGTCGCCCATTGAACTGGCTGCTGTCTTTCACTACCGTTACATTCGCATCCATCCCTTTGAGGATGGTAACGGGCGCATTGCCCGTTTGTTGGTGAATTACATTCTTACACGCCATCACTATCCGATGATTGTGGTAAAAAGCAAAGATAAAGACCGTTACTTGACGGCCCTTAACCGTTGTGATGTGCAGGTTGGGTCAACTCCCTCTGTAGGGGCTCATGCGGAACCGGCACAACTGCTGCCTTTTATAGATTACATGACTCGATGCTTGGAAGTTGCATTAACTGTCTGTATTAAGGCAGCGAAGGGAGAGAGCATTGAAGAGGAAGATGATTTTCAGAAACAGATCAAGTTGCTGCAGCAGTTGGCTGGGAAAAAGGGAGATAACTCGCTTCGGTCTGATACTGTAGAAAATAAGATTGATTTGTATAATAAACTGTTACTTCCGTATTCTCAGAAAATGAAAACAGAACTATTGCCGGCTTTTGCTTTCTTTGAAGATATAAAGTGTAGCTACTCAATAGGATTTAAAAACTCAAATATGGATTACAGTCACCAAAATCATCCATTAGATTTTAACTCCTTTACTAATGAGGATAAGGAAATGTGGACTCAAGTAAAATCAATCGGTTTTTCTATTTCTTTTAGCAAGTTAAAATCGGATTATGCGATGCAAAATATTTCCACTTGTTTAAGCGCCATTGTCCAATTATTTGCGCAAGATTATATGTTTCATACTAAAAAATATGCTTATGGAACATATCCCAGTGTTGAAGATATAAACGGGTTTTTGTGTTGGCATAAACAAACCATAATTGATATTATTGAAAAGGCAATAAAAGATTATAACCCTGAAAATTAAGAGATATGGCAGATTGTATTGTTCCAGAAGGTTATAAAAAGACATTACTGGGAGTCATTCCTAAAGAATGGAAAGTGAAAAGATTGGAATTTTTATGTTCTAATAAAGGGGATTATGGAATTAATGCCCCAGCAGTAACCTATTCAAAAGATTTACCTACCTATTTACGTATTACTGATATTGACGATGATGGAAGATTTATTACTGTTAATAAAACTTCCGTAAATAGTTCTAATAGCGAGAATTTCCATTTGCAAGAAGGTGATATTGTATTTGCCAGAACGGGAGCAACTGTTGGTAAAACATATCTTTATAATCCCAATGACGGGGATTTGGTATTTGCAGGTTTCTTAATACGATTCTCACCTGATATACAAAAAATAATTCCATCTTTTTTAAGAGCATATACGAATACTAGTATATATTGGAATTGGGTTAAAATCATATCTCAAAGGAGTGGACAACCAGGTATCAATGCAGCAGAATATTGTTCATTACAAATTCCTGTGCCTCCGTTAAAAGAACAACAAAAGATAGTTAAAATATTAAGCGTATGGGATAAAGCCATTGAAAAGCAAACGCAGCTCATCGAAAAACTTGAATTACGCAAAAAAGGATTGATACAACAATTGCTCACAGGCAAAAAACGTTTACCGGGGGGTAGTGGAGAGTGGAAGAAAATTGCTATTAAAGATTTTGCAATAGATATCTCCTTGAAAAACACCCATAATGAAAATTGGGAAGTTCTTTCATGTACTAAATATGATGGTTTAGTTCCATCTTTACAATATTTTGGTCGACAAGTATTTTCCAAAGATATTACTCAATATAAAATCGTACCACAATATTGCTTTGCTTATGCGACCAATCACATTGAAGAAGGATCTATTGGTTATCAGAGTACTTACAGAAATGCTTTAATTAGTCCGATGTATACAGTATTTAAAACAGATAGCAATGTGATTGATGATATATTTTTATATAAATTGCTTAAATCACATCGTGCTATTTATCTTTATAATGTGATGATGGAAGGTTCTATAGATAGACGTGGAGGTTTGCGTTGGGATAATTTTTCAACTATTAAATTCCTTCTTCCTGACATCAAAGAACAATCAGCAATAGCTGATATCCTTGTATCTTGTGATAATGAGATTCTCTTAGCTAAACAAAAGTTAAATAAATTCCGTCAGCAGAAAAAAGGTTTGATGCAAGTATTATTAACTGGTAAAAAGCGAGTAAATATTTAATTTGAATATTATGTTACGTTATGTTATAGAATTATTGCCTGATAACTCTGTTTTGAAGAAATGTTATACAAAAATAAGGAGGGCTAAAAATATATCCAGAAGAGCAAAACGTATTCCTGAGTATCTGAAAGATAATAATTTTGAAGTTGAACTGAATTATAAATTATGGATAACTAAAGGAACCAGATTTAAAGCTAGTGAAAGGTGCGAAGAATTAGATGCCAGATATAATCGAGTGGTTGGATGGGTTTCATCTTATTTAATTATTTTCAGTGTACTTACTCTTTGTGAGATACCATTTTTTACTTTGCCAGAAAACTGCGGTACGTTTATATCTATATCATTATCTATTCTAATTTTGGTTTTTAGCCAATTTGCATATGCAAAAAATTATTCTGTTCGTGCAAGAAATTATCATGAATGTGCATTAGAAATATCTAAGCTATATAACGAGTTAAGATCTCTGAAAATGAATCCAAAACATGGTATACCAGATGTGAATAATATAAAGGATAAATATGAGAAGGTGTTGGATAGATATGATAATCATTTACCAATAGATTTGGCTATGTTTCAGTTACAGAAAAAGGAATATTTTAGAATTGGTATCTTTCATAAGATATGTTGTAATATACGATATTTCTTTTTGGTTCGTTTTATATATTATTTTTGTGTATATGGTTTGCCTTTATTGTACATAGGAATATGTATTATATATTATATGTTTGATCAGGAAATAATTAAATTATGACAAAGAAAAAAACTACTGTAGCGCTTATATACGATTTTGATGGGACACTATCGCCTGGTAACATGCAGGAATTTGGCTTTATACAAGCTATAGGCAAAGATAAAGCTGAATTTTGGGCAAAGAATAAAAAGTTATCTGAAGATAATGATGCCAATGGTATTCTGACTTATATGTATCTGATGATACAGGCTGCAAAGAACAATGGTATTTCTTTGCGGAGAGAGTCGTTTAAAAGATTTGGAGAAAACGTAGAACTATTTGATGGAGTTAAAGAATGGTTCGCGTTAGTTAACGAGTACGGGAAAAGAATAGGGCTAGATGTAAAGCATTACATCAACTCTTCAGGGTTGAAAGAAATGATAGAGGGAACTCCTATTGCAAAAGAATTTGAGAATATTTATGCCTGTTCGTTTCTTTATGATGTGGATGGAATTGCCTATTGGCCGGCTGTTGCTATTGACTATACGGCAAAGACTCAATTTTTATTTAAGATTAACAAAGGTATTAAAGAAGTAAGTGACAATAAAAAAATCAATCAGTACATACCGGAAAAAGAACGTCCTATCCCGTTTGAACGTATGATTTATTTTGGAGACGGAGATACTGATATTCCTTGCATGAAGATGATCAAGGAACATGGAGGACATTCCATTGCTGTCTATGCTAATGGTAATAGTGCAAAGAGAGCAACGGCACTTCAACTTATAAAGGATAATCGTGTCAATTTTGTATGCCCAGCAGATTACCGCGCAGGGAAAGAAATTAATATGGTGGTTAAAAGGATCCTAGATAAAATAAAAGCAGATTACGAATTTCAACGTCTTTTAGACTTGCATCACAAGAAGATAAAGAAATGACAAAAAAATCATGATTTCGAGATTGAATTATATACAAGGAATATCATTTAAAGAAGACCATATCAGTCAGATACCCGCTTTGCAGCTATTGCAGAAGTTGGGATATACATATTTGACTCCTGACGAAGCATTAGCCATGCGTGGCGGGAAGACATCGAACGTATTGCTGGAGGACGTACTGCGCAGCCAGTTGCGTCGCATTAATTCCATTCGGGTGAATCGCAACAAGGAGGAACTGTTTTCAGAACAAAACATTGAGAACGGAGTTCTGGCCATGCGTAATATCCCGATGGAAGGCGGTTATCTGAGCGGAAATGAAGCTGTTTATAATCTATTGACACTGGGCAAGGCGTTTGAGCAGAGTATCGATGGTGATAAAAAAAGTTACACCATGCGCTTTATCGACTGGGAGCGACCGGAAAGAAATGTGTTTCATGTAACGGAAGAGTTTGCAGTAACCCGTACCGGGATGGCCGATACGTACCGTCCTGATATTGTGCTGTTTGTTAATGGCATTCCTCTTGTGGTGATAGAGTGTAAGCGACCGGACATGAAAGGGGCGCTTGACCAGGCTATCTCACAACACCTGCGCAACCAGAAGGACGATGGTATCCGCGGCCTTTACTTGTATAGTGTCTTGCTGCTTAGCATAGGAAACAGTTACGGAGCGTATGCCACTACCGGAACACCTGCCAAATTCTGGACTAAATGGAAAGAGATGTTTATCTCGGAACAAGAAGAAGCAGAATACATACAACAGTTGGACTGTTTGGTAAATACACCGTTGGATGAAAAACAGAAAGCGCATTTGTTCAGTGAGCGTTTCCGTTATGTGCGGGCGCATTTTGATGCCGTGGAACAGGAAAAGGTGCTACCAACAGAACAGGATCGCTATCTGTTCGGACTTTGTCGTCCGGAAAGACTGCTTGATCTGATTCATAATTTTACAATTTATGACGGAGGGATCAAGAAACTGGCTCGCTATCAGCAATATTTTACAGTCAAAGAAATTACAGAAAGGGTAAAAACGTTGGAAAACGGCAAACGTCGTGGAGGTGTGGTATGGCATACGCAAGGCAGTGGAAAATCACTTACGATGGTTTTGCTGGCGCAAGCTATTGCGCAAGCCAAAGAAATACTGAATCCAAGAATTGTGATGGTGACTGACCGTACGGATTTGGACAGTCAGATTACCAATACATTCAAGAAATGTGGACGGGAAGTAATGAATGCTACCACCGGTACTCATTTGGTGGAACTGCTGGAAAGTAAAACGGATGCCATTATCACGACTGTCATTAATAAGTTTGAGACAGCCGTGAAGCGAATGAAACACCCGTTGACGGATCCGAACATCTTTATCCTGATTGACGAAGCTCACCGCAGTCAATACAAGGAAATGGCCATCAAGATGGATAAGGTATTACCTAATGCTTGTAAGATTGCTTTTACTGGTACGCCATTGATGAAAAAGGAAAAGAATACGGCTAATACATTTGGAGGTATCATCCGTCCGGTATACACCGTACGTCAGGCTGTAGAAGATGGTGCAGTGGTCCCCTTGCTTTATGAGGGACGCATTGTACCTCAGCATGTACACGAAGGGCCCATTGACGATTTCTTTACCAAGGTATGCGAGGGGTTAAATGAATATCAGACGGTTGATCTAAAGAAAAAGTATTCGCGCACTGATTTTGTGAACCAGACTGATCAACGGGTGTATTCCATAGCCTGGAATATCTCTGAACATTTCCGTGACAACTGGCAGGGAACAAAATTCAAGGCTATGTTGGTCACGCCCCGAAAAGCCATTGCTGTATTGTATAAGAAATATTTGGACGAGATAGGTTTGGTATCTTCTGAGGTGCTTATTACAGCTCCTGACATGCGAGAAGGTGAAGAATCGTCATACGGTGATACGTCGGAAGAAGTAAAGGCGTATTGGAAAAAGATGATGGATGAGCACGGAACTCCTAAAAAATATCAAGATAATCTGATTTCCCGCTTCAAGAATCAGGAACAGCCTGAAATCATGATTGTAGTGGACAAATTGCTGACAGGATTTGATGAACCGAAGATCGTAGTGATGTATTTGGACCGTAAACTGAACGGACATACATTGTTACAGGCCGTGGCGCGTGTCAACCGGGTATGTGATGGCAAAGAGTTTGGTTACATTATTGATTATTATGGAGTCTTAAAAGAATTGGACGAAGCGTTGGATTTGTATTCTAATTATGACGAGGAAGAACAGGCGGTTTTCCGTGAGACTCTGGAGTCAGTTGATACTGAAATAGCAAAGTTGCCACAGAAATATTCATATTTATGGGATTTGTTCAAGTCAATTTCCAATAAACGGGACTTGGAGGCATATGCACAGTCATTACGTGAGGAAGACAGGCGGCAGGAGTTTTATGAGAGACTGACTGCTTATGCATCTTGCCTGAAAATAGCTCTTTCTACACGTGATTTCCATGCGAAGACTCCAGAAGAAGATATCAAACGATACAAAGATGACTTGAATATGTTCGTCAAACTGAGATCGGCAGTTCAATTACGCTATTCAGATACAATAGATTACAAGCAATATGAAGGGCAGATACAGAAATTGATTAATCGGCATGTGGAGAGTGGAGCGGTAAGGCCAATCACTGAATTAGTGAATATCTTTGATACGGAAGCCTTTGAGCAGGAAGTGGAAAAGATTGTAGGAACAGCGGCAAAGGCAGATACAATAGCCTCCCGAACCAGTAAATTCATTACTGAAAATATGGATACAGATCCGGTGTTTTATAAGAAATTTTCCCAATTGCTGAAAGAGACCATTGCTGCTTATGAACAAGGTAGAATTGATGAACTGGAGTATTTGAAACGAGTCCTGAAATATAAAGAGGACATATTGGCCCATACCGACAATGAATTGCCGGAAGAGTTACAGCAAAATAATGCAGCAAAAGCTTATTACGGATTAGCATTGGAAACCTATCAGCGCATATTTGGTGACGCACAGATGAGCTTGAAGAATTTGGCATTGGAAACTGCTATGACTTTTGATGAAATTATCAATCATACATTAATTGTGGATGGTAGTGTATTGGTTGACTGGCAGCAGAAATCGGATATTATTGGTCGTATGAAAATCGAGTTGGAAGATTATCTGATAGATGAGGTGAAAAGGAAGTATGGACTTAATTTCTCTTTTGATGATATGGATACAATTATTGACGGCTGTGTAGACGTGGCAAAACTATGGATCAAATAAAAGACTGTATAGAATATGGCTCTGTTGTCATGGAGTATGCTGTTGAATACAGACGCAGAAAAACTTTGGGTATATGCGTGCATCCGGACGGTAGTGTGGAAGTAAAGGCTCCAGTGGAAGCACCACTGGAGCAAATCAGAAAACATGTTCATCGTCGGGCTTCGTGGATTTGCAAACAGCAACGATATTTTTCTTCTTTTGGTATACACACTCCCGAACGTAAATATGTCAGTGGGGAATCTCATTTATATTTAGGCAGACAGTATATGTTACGCATCATTGATAGCGAACGTAACGAAGTGCATTATAAAGGAAACATAATAGAAATAGAGTGTAGGCACCGTAAGGATGCACGCGCCTTACTATTGGCTTGGTACAGAAAACGTGCTGAAATAAAGTTTGAAGAGTATGCTACTCCGTTAATAGCACGTTTTAATCGTTATCAGGTCAAACCGTCTGCCATCAAACTGAAAGATATGGCAACCCGTTGGGGAAGTTGTACTGCTACGGGGCAAATTCTGCTCAATCCACGATTAGTCTGTGCTCCTCGTATTTGTATAGAGTATGTTATCATACACGAACTTTGCCATCTTGTTCATCGTAACCATACCAAAGACTTTTATGAGTTGTTGACTCAGGAAATGCCAGATTGGAAAAAGTGGAAAATGAAATTGGAGAGGTTAATGATTTAGGATTCAATATTTGAGTATATAATGAAGGACTAATACCTTAGAAGGTTGCAAAAGGATTAATAATAATTTTAGAAGGATCATGAGAACAGGGAATTCATATTCATATTTAGCAGCAAAACTTTTTGAAGATAAAGTAGGGGATTTTTTAACTTCAATATGTCCAAATGGAACTGTAGAAAGAGAAAAGAGTTTTCTTTCAGGGATGGTAAGAGCTGATTATTACTTAACTAAAGGATGTCAAGCAAAGAAATGGCCTCCCAGAACTGCTATAGAAGTTAAATGTCGTTTACTCTATTCATCTATAAGTTGGATTTATCAACAATATTTACCATTGTTTAATGCAAAGGAAGTTTCAAAGTTAGTAATTATTTATATTGGTCGTATTGATGATTCTAATATAAATCAATATTTAGAATCTTTAAATACTTCTTTTATAGAGCTATATAATTTCAGACAAGATTTAGAAAACAAAACTCTTGTCGAAAATAATAAGTCAATTATTAACAGAATTGATATAATTGATAAGGCAAAGGATGACTTTAACAATACAAAATATACTTTATTCTTGGGGGCAGGACTATCTATGGATGCAAAGTTACCGAGTTGGTCAGAACTATTAGAAGCATTGTTAAATCAAGAAAATCATACACCTTATAAATATATTAATAGTGCTAATTCAGAATCAATATCTTCTGCATTGGGATATTCAAGTATAATAACAGGCAGATATGCTTCAGATGGTTATCTTAAAGATGATAGTAGAACGGAAGATGATAATAAGCAAATATTCATAGATCGTATTCGCAATGTATTGTACAAAAAGAAAAAATATAAGTCTACGCTTATAGAAGCTGTATCAAAAGCAGTTAGACGTAAAAAACCGGCACAAATTATTACATATAATTTTGACGACCTTTTAGATGAATTATTAAATAAAAAAGGATTTTATTCTGTTTCTGGCAATATGATTCCCAGGATAAATCAAATTCCGATATATCATGTTCATGGAATGATTTCAAGAGATAATACAAAGCCATCTAATTCCGTTTTAAGTGAAAAGGATTATCATGCTCTATATAGTAATCCTCACAATTGGGCAAATGTCGTTCAGTTAAATGCGTTATATACATCAACCTGTTTTTTTATAGGTTTTTCTATGACAGATCCAAATCAGAGACGCCTTTTAGAGTTGGCACGAGAAAAAGATAAAGATTCAGATCAAATAGAAAAATTACCTCATT
>NZ_JANRHN010000052.1:0-14435 GCF_024733745.1 Bacteroides sp. ET225
GTGCTTACTTTTTAGGGACATTTACTGAATATCCCTATATATTTTCAGCCTGAAGACATGTATCTCTAAGCTGGAGATTTATATCTCTAGGCTAGAGATACAGATTTTCATGGGAATGGCAGATTTCCATGCGGCTTGCATGGCCTCCTTGTCCTGCACCGCCACATCTTAGCACGCATAGCCTTGCCTTGATTACCCGGACCGACCTGCAGAGTTTCAGAATTTCAGCCCCAACTCTACCCCCATGATATTGCGGCATTCTTTCGGTTCATATTGCCGGCAATAAAACAAGTCCAATGAACAGACCCTTGAAAGCTTGAACACAATTCCCGGACGGTAACGCATTCTGCTGACAGTAAAAAAAGCGTCGTCACCCAAAGGCTGAAAAAGTTCCGCCGAGAAATAAGGGGACAACACACTCTTGCCGGAAGAATAACTCAGCTTAAGCCGCGAGCGCAACCTGTCTTCCGATACGCCGTCAGCCGTTGTACGCTGCAATCTTTCACGAAGAGACAGCTTTATATTGCTCCAGCCTAAAGTGCCCGTCAAGCCCAATTTATAGCGGTTACGGACACCCCAGACACCTTCGCCTTTATACCGATAATGGAAAGCGTACCCTCCTTCAACCTTCAAATAAGAATTCGGCCTGTAATTCAGCATCGCGCTCAAAGTCCAACGGTCGGTGTGCTTCAGATTGTCTTTGGAACGAAATTCCGCATAACCGACAAATCCCAGCTTATGCGTCATTCTGTAATCCACCTTTATCAGACTCCATGTGGCGAAGTTCCCCGAGTTCGCTGCAACGGCAGGAACGGCGCCCGGCAGCATAAGCAAAACGAAAACAACAGCAAACGATATTTTGTGCAACCCCATAGTACCCCTGTTTAAAAAAAACAAATGTACTGAATATTAAGGGGAGAATCAAGGAAATTGCCAAAAAACTCAAATGCCGCTGCAATGCCCGTTTATCCTTTCTTTTACTTTACCCCAGGCACGTGTGCCGAACAGACAACATTGCCGCATAGTTACGCACATGGTTTTAAACCGATGAAAAGGAATGACAAAACTCAATTCATTCTCCCCTACATGCGGCCGCACCGAAGGATCAAACAGGCCAAGAAAGGTGCGGCTTCCCTTATCCCTGTTTTCCTTCACGGCAAGCGATACCACAGAAGAACATCCCGAACCGAACATGGAAGTCACGGCATCAGGCGAATTGTTGTCATAGAATGCCCAGGCACACAGACCGGAAAGCATATCGGGAGTGGCAAAAAACAAAAGTCCTTCGGCATCTTCAAAACCGTCGTCTACCTGATCAGCCCGCACGAAATTCAGAAACTTCTTGCCGGCCGCTTCAAGTCCGAGCTGCTCTATATAATCCGCCACCATTCCGGGTGTCTGCTTGTAATGTTCTTTCTGCGAAACAAAATCGGGAACATATTCAGGCATCGACGCAAATCCGGTATAAAACTTACCTCCGCCACAACCGATTACTTCTCCGTTCAGACTCACCGGAATGCCCTGACGCACACGTTGCAGCACCTTAAAAAAGCAGCCTCCGGTTTTCTCAGTGTCGGCCAAAGGAGTGTCTGAATAAAAGAACAGAACAGGCAAAGGAGCACATTCTCCGAACGCTTCCCTATAATCATTGACAAAACAAGAGATATTCATAGCAACAATAGTTTGGAAAGCAACAAATATACGGAATTCAGATTTATCTGCTGACGAAAAACAGAAAGAAAATAATCGAGCGAGGGTATGCCAAAATGCATGGCAGGAATTACTTCTTTTCCACGCTTCAAAATAAGTGCAGTCCGTTCATTTTTCCACATTATTCAGCCTTAATTCTTATTTCAATTGATATCTTACTTATTTCTCAAAAGATCAAGGGCTTTTTCTATCACACTATCTCCATTATTTAAAAACGTGTCAATATCTTCTTCAGCTACAATATCTGGTTGAATTCCAACACCTATAAATTCATTTCCATCGGTATCTAATTCATGTTTGGTGCAAATACAACAACCCAATCCAAATCCAAGATCAATAAAGATTGGATTTCCTGTACTTCCTCCGGTAGGAGTCCCGATAATTTTTCCTCTTTTAGCACCTCTGAACAGTACGCAAAAATTTTCAGCGGAAGAAAAAGTGGTAGCATTTACCAATAACACAATAGGTTTCTGATAAATTTCCTTTTCATTAATAGGTAAAATGGGGGCTGGAGTTTGCATATACCATTCCCGCGGATAATTCCAAGAAGCATGGGCTGCTATATACATTGGCGAACTCCATGTTCCTTGTGGAATGGGCAGATGGATAAAATGGCTGACAAGGTAATCTGCATTTAATGAATTTCCACCGCTATTATTACGAATATCAATAATTAAAGCATCTGTTTTTAATATTTCATCATACAGTTCATCGAAATATGCACGATTGAAATCAGAATTTTGAAAACTACCCACAGTCAACAAGCCTATATTATCTTCCTTTACCCTAAAGCTCATCGAAGGAGTATCTTTTTGTAAGTCCCATGAAAGATTTCTATTACTCTCTACTACAAACTCCTTCCCTTTTTCATTCTTGAATAAAATTTTACTTGATTTAGAGCCTTTATCCTTGGTCAATTCAAACTCTGCAAATGGTCTATATTTTGACCATTGGGAAGTTGAAGAAGCTAAATAAGGTCGAATATGTCTATTCCCATAATCCAGTACATTTTCGCCATCTATTTCTACAATCTCACACCCAGGATGTACTCCCGACTGTTGCAGATTTGAACTATATACATCCGTTACAAATACTCTATCACCGATTCTTTTAGTTTTCATCGGAAACGGCCGAATCCAATCAGACGGATTCTTGGGATTATTCATCGGGAAAATATATGTATGTCCATCATGAAGCTGATTACAAAGAATTTGCATCCCTTTCAAGAAATCTTCATCGGATGAAGTTGCTATCAAAGACGGCATCGAAGCTACGCACAAACTATCCCAATCGAATTTTAGTTTATCATAAAAAGCAAAATTGTATTTTACTTCTGTGCAAAAACGCGACAATATATAAGCTTTCGTAGGTGCATTTAGTTCGGTTTCCCCAGTTTGTCCATATGCAAAAGTATTTTTTACAAATAAACAAACACATAATAGTATAAGAATCTTTTTCATCTTATGATAAATTCAATATGCAATTTCTATAATCTTAGAATTACCTCTATTCGATTGCAAACATAGGAAATTCTTAATTAATATCATCGCCGTTAGACAAAATCAATTCTTCAATATTGATTTATTTGCCAGTTTGTTCAGAAAAGCCCCATTGCATTATAATAGAAAACAAACATCCGGCTTTGCATCAAAGAATGCAAAGCCGGATGTTTGTTGCGGTGCGTACGGGACTCGAACCCGTGACCCCATGCGTGACAGGCATGTATTCTAACCAACTGAACTAACGCACCATTAAGTTTTGATTTTGCTGCTTTCTCTCTCGATTGCGGTTGCAAAGGTACAACTATTTTTCTTATCTGCAATATTTTCAGAATATTTTTTTTATTATTTTTTTTAACCATCTGGATATCAGAATCTATTGAAACCATCTTAAATAGACTGCATTCTCCATTGCTCGACCAAAACTGGTTGCCTCTATTTGAACCAAACATGCAGGCATAAAAAAAGGAGTACCGCTGTACTCCAACCTTTGTTAACCTTAAAATCTAATACTATGAAAAACACATTGCAAAGATACGGACTTTTGGGTTATCTGCAAATGTTCAGCCCAAAAATCCATGTTTTACAACATGTTTTAACAAGAAGATGTTTCAGCTTAGAGGCTGTTAACAAATAAATGTCATAAACCTAGCTTTGCAGAGATCTCCAGCATCTTTTCAATCGGCTTTATGGCTTTTTCTGCGATTTCCTGGTCCACCTGCACTTCAGGCCATTCAAACTTCAAGGTGTTATACAGTTTTTCAAGCGTATTCAGGCGCATGAAATTGCACTCGTTGCATGCGCAGGTACTGTCTTCCGGAGGAGCTGGTATGAAATTTTTTCCCGGACACTTCTTTTTCATCTCATACAGGATTCCGCTTTCTGTAGCTACAATGAAGTTTTTGTTGTCGCTCTGCATGGCAAACTTCAGCAAGCCGGCCGTAGACGCTACTTTATCGGCCAGTTTGGCAACGGCTCCCTTGCATTCAGGATGCACAAGCACCTGCGCATCGGGATACTGTTTCTTCAGTTCCAGAATCTTCTCCACCGAAAACTTCTCATGCACATGGCAGGCTCCGTTCCAAAGAAGCATGTCGCGTCCTGTAATCGAGTTGATGTAGTTTCCCAGATTTTTGTCGGGACCGAATATCAGCTTCTGATCTTTCGGAAAGCTTTCTACAATCTGGCGCGCATTGGTAGATGTGACCACAACGTCAGTCACAGCTTTTACGGCTGCGCTTGTATTTACATACGAAATCACCTTGTATCCGGGATGTTCATTCACAAAACGTGCAAACTCATCGGCCGGACAACTGTCGGCCAGCGAACATCCTGCATTCAGATCGGGTATAAGCACCTTCTTGTCGGGACAAAGAATTTTAGCTGTTTCTCCCATAAAATGTACGCCGCACATGACAATGATATCTGCAGAAGTCTTTGCGGCCCATTGTGCAAGTGCCAGGCTATCTCCTATAAAGTCGGCTATCTCCTGGATTTCGTCAGCCTGGTAGAAGTGCCCTAAAATGACAGCGTTCTTTTCCTTGCAGAGTTTCTTTATCTCCTTTCTCAAATCAATGCCTTTGTCAACGGCTTCATCGGCATAACCCTTTTTCAACCAATTTTCTTTATTCATCATAATCTTATTATTTTTTCTTCTTTTTAAAAGAAATGTATGATAGTGATAATATCCGGTTAATTGTGTTAGAAAAAAAACATCTGTTGATTTGCTTTTTCCGTTATTAAAGCAAGGAAACGAGATATGAGTGCTTCATTCACATCTTTAATCCTTGATATTGTTCTTTTTATATGTTCTATTAACAAATTGTTCATTTGTTGCAAAGTTAAAAACTTTTCATTTATCCGCTTGCTGAAATCGGGTAAGAATGTGTTTAAATTGCAGATACAAAAAATAAGTTTCTTTCTTTGCATTGTTCGCTTTCCGGCATTTATAGGAATTTATGCGGAATGTGCAAGAACTTTTTTTCATTTTCTTTTCCCATACTATTTACATGTTTTCAACAGGGTTATGAATATAGTTTGTATCTTTGTACACATCTAAAAACACTTTTACTCTATGTCTGAAATGAGAAAACTGAAAATTACGGAAATGAACCGCCTGACGGCAGATGAATTTAAGGAAGCCAGCAAGTTGCCGTTGGAGGTGGTGCTTGATGATGTTAGAAGTTTGCATAACATCGGAGCTGTGTTCCGTACTTCGGACGCGTTTCTTATCAATCGGATTTGTCTTTGCGGAATAACTGCCACTCCTCCTCATCCGGAAATGCACAAAACGGCTTTGGGGGCAGAGCTTACGGTTGGATGGAAGTATTTTGATACAACGCAAGAGGCTGTAGATGAACTTCATGCGTTGGGATATACGGTATTGGCTGTTGAGCAGTGTGAAGGCAGCACCATGCTCGACAAATTTCAGCTTGAGCCAGGGAAGAAATATGCCGTTGTATTGGGAAATGAAGTGAAAGGGGTAAAGCAGGAAGTTGTGAATATGTGCGACGGATGTATCGAGATTCCGCAATACGGAACTAAACACTCCCTGAATGTTTCTGTTACGGCAGGTATCGTTTTATGGGAATTTGCGTATAAAATGAAGGAACTTTTCGGATATTAACCGCTATGTTTATTAGTCGGTTTATAACATGTTAATTATTTGAACGACAATAGTTACAGTTGGCCGTTTTCTACAAGAGTAGCGACTCTTTCAATCATTTTGTCTTCATCATCCGGACGATATTCCTTTTTCAGGCTTGCTCCAAACAGAGCAGCGAAAGTCTGGTAGAATCCGGCCTTGAAGGGCCCCATGAAGGCACGCACCAGTTGGAACGAAGACTGGTTGCATTCCCGGTCAACCAGTTTTATCAACAGCTTGCCTTGCGAGAATGTTAATTTCTTCATTCTTGGTGTGTATTGCTTTTTCAAGCCTTTTTCAACAGCTTTGATGTGTTTCTGTTTGGCCTCTTCATCGGGAAGAGTTTCCAGGTATTCGTATGTTTCTATGACGGCATTCCGCACTTCCTTGGCAAGAGGGAGTGTCTTCTTCACATCTCTCACCAGTTTGTAATAATATCTTTCCTGACGTTTGTTCTTGAATTTCAGTTCAGGGTAAACGTAGACAAGTCTGAGCGTTATATGAGGTATAGTGTCACCGTTGTATATGATGGCAGGGACTTTATACCCTTTGATTTCGGTGTGAAGCTGTTCTTGTCCGTAAGCTTTGAATGCCAAAGCGAACGGCAGAAAAAATAATATGTATAGCCATCGTTTCATATTGGCAAAAATAAAAATAATAATTTGATTTTATGCCGTTATTAACGTATTTATGTGAGTTGTTAACCCTGTTTATTTCTATGTTGAAAAAGTTTTATTTGGTCTGTATATTAAGTTGTTGCATCTGTTCAAATCTCTGTGCACAGTCTGAGTGGATGGAATGGTGGGAGCATATGGATACTGACGAAGGCGTGTCGTTTATGCAGGAGCAGTATGAAGAGCTCAGCGAACTTGCGGAGCATCCTTTCAATATCAACACCATCACAAAAGAGCAGTTAGAGCAGTTGCCTTTTCTTTCTGATAAGATGATTGAAAATATTTTGTATTATCTGTATAAGTATGGTCCGATGCTGACAAAGAATGAACTTCTCGGTGTAGAGGGAATGGATGTGCAGACGAGGCGGTTTCTTGAAGATTTTATATATATAGGGCCTGCAGAAGATGACAGAAAAGATATGGGGTTCCGGAAAATATGGAAATATGGCAAGCAGGAACTGATGGCTCGTGTTGACTTCCCTGTGAATAAGAAAGCTGGATACGCTGAGTATTCAGAAAAAACGCTTTCTGAAAATCCTGACAAAAAATATATAGGTGATCCGTTTTATCATAATGTGCGGTACAAGTTTCAATATAAAGATCGGATATTCTTTGGATTTGCTGCTGAAAAAGATGCGGGCGAACCGTTCTTTGCTTTGTATAACCGGAAGGGATATGATTTTTATTCGGCCAGTCTGTTTCTTAACAACTTTGGAAAGATCAAGGCATTGGTTCTTGGAAACTACCGGGCAAGTTTCGGATACGGGCTTGTAATGAACATGGGATTCAATATGGGGAAGTCATCTTCTTTGGGAAGCATGAACCGTGTCGGAAGAGGGCTTATGAAATATGCTTCTACCAATGAGTCGGACTACCTTCAGGGAGCTGGAATAACTGTGAGGCTGGCAAGAAGGTGGACAGGATCGGTTTTCTATTCTTTCCGCATGCAGGATGCACGTGTGGAGGACATGTTTATAAGAACGATGAAAACGGATGGATATCATCGTTTGAAGAAAGATATGGAAAAGAAAAATACAGTCAATAATCACTTGATTGGTTGTAATTTATCTTATAATGGCAAATATATGGAATATGGATTAACTGCTGTTTATAATGTTTTCAACAAGCTGTTGAATCCTGCCCCTCGTTTGTATAATCGGTATTATCCGAGGGGGCAATGTTTTTTCAATATCGGGGCAAATTATAAATTTTTTCTTCAAAAACTGATTTTGTCTGGCGAGCTGGCTTTTGACAAGTCGGGAGCTTTGGCCATGCTTCATACATTGAGTTATTCACCGTCTGTTAATACTACATTCATATTTATGAACAGATATTATGACAAGCGTTATCAAAGTCTTTATGCGAACGGTTTCGGTGAAAATACCAAGACTCAAAATGAACTTGGGTTCTATATAGGACTGGAAACAAATGCATTGTCTAAATGCAAATTGGTTTCATACGTAGATTTCTTTTACTTTCCGTGGTATCGGTATCAGGTGGACAGACGGAAAACAATAGGATTGGAAGGTGTTTTTCAGTTAAGTTATTTACATTCAAATTCACTGAATATGTTGATAAAGTATAGCTGCAAAAACAAGGCGAAAAACTTTATATGGAAAGAAGAGGAGAAATATATTTTGCCGAATATCCGGCAGCGTTTTCATGGGCAGGTTTCATATCAATGTACGGACTGGATGCATATGAAAGGTGTGGCAGAATATGTCCGTTCATCGTATTGGAAACAGCGGCCTTCTAACGGGTATGCGGGGAGTGCAACATTTAAGTTGGGAACTGAAAAGTTTCCTTTGCGAGGCTCCGTTTCGGCTTCTTGTTTTTTTACGGATGATTATGCTTCGCGCATCTATCTTTATGAACCAGGACTGCTTTATGCTTTTTCAATGATGTCGTTCTATGGAAAAGGAACCAGGCTGGCATTAAATATGAACTGGCGGTGGAAAAAACTGTTGACAATTCAAGCGAAATGGGGATGGACACATTATGGCGACCGCAGCTCGATTGGTTCGGGTATGGAAAAGATACAAGGCAACAATAAATTTGACCTGCAATTGCAATTGCGAATAAAATGGTGAAGAGCAAAGGTATTATGCGTACGGGATTGAATAATTTGTTATTTTTGTAATCAATAAAAAAAATACAGTTATGTCTACAGTCATTTATTCAGCTCCTATATTCGGTCCTGTTCATAGCCGGCGCTTGGGAGTATCGTTAGGTATCAACCTGCTTCCTGCTGACGGTAAAGTGTGTACTTTCGATTGTATCTATTGTGAATGCGGGTATAACGGCCAGCATCGTCCTAAATTGAAGGTTCAGACGCGTGAGGCAGTGCGTGAATCACTTGAGGAGCGGCTTATTGAAATGAAGGCAAACGGTCCATTTCCTGATGTGCTGACTTTTGCCGGTAACGGAGAGCCTACGGCCAATCCTTATTTTCCAGAGATTATCGATGATACGTTAGCCTTGCGAGATAAATATTTTCCAGATGCGAAAGTGAGTGTTTTAAGCAATTCTACTTTTATCCGCAAGCCCGAAGTGTTTGCGGCGTTGAATAAGGTGGACAATAATATATTGAAACTGGATACGGTGGATATTGACTATATTCGGAAAGTTGACCGTCCTGTCGGGCATTATGATTTGGATGAAATTATCGAGGGGTTGAAAGCATTTAAAGGAAATCTCATAATCCAGACCATGTTTATGAAGGGAAAAACGGATGGAGGAGAAGATGTGGATAATACTTCTGACAAGTATGTATTGCCTTGGTTGGAAGTGATGAAGGAGGTTTCTCCCCGTCAGGTGATGATTTATACCATTGATCGCGAAACGCCTGACCATTTCTTGATGAAAGCTTCGCATGAGGAACTTGACCGGATCGCTGCGTTGGTGAAGAAAGCTGGAATTCCGGTGAGTGTTTCTTATTGAAGCTGATATAAAAAATAATCGCAGATTCCATCGATTTATGAATCAGTGGAATCTGCGGATTAAAGTATTTAGCTAAAGATTATTTGATGCGTTTATACCCATAAACGGCCAGATCGCCCAGCTCTTCTTCGATGCGGAGCAGCTGGTTGTATTTAGCCATACGGTCTGAACGGCTTAATGAGCCGGTCTTGATCTGTCCGCTGTTGGTAGCTACGGCAATGTCAGCAATGGTTGCATCTTCCGTTTCGCCTGAACGATGAGAAGTGACGGTAGTGTATCCGTGGCGGTGAGCCATTTCAATAGCGTCGAGTGTTTCACTTAATGAGCCTATCTGATTTACTTTTATCAGAATGGAGTTGGCGCATCCCATGGCAATGCCTTTCGACAGGAATTCTACATTTGTCACAAACAGGTCGTCACCTACCAGCTGGCAATGGTTTCCGATGCGTGCAGTCAGTTTCTTCCAGCCTTCCCAGTCGTTTTCGCTCATTCCGTCTTCGATCGAATCAATAGGATATTTGTTGATAAGTTCTTCCAGATAAGCTATCTGTTCGTCAGAAGTGCGTTTCTTTCCGTGTTCGCCTTCAAATACGGTATAGTCATAGATTCCGTCTTTGTAGAATTCAGAAGAAGCGCAGTCCATGCCGATCATGATATCCTTTCCCGGTTCATAGCCTGCTGTTTTGATGGCTGTGATGATGGATTCCAAAGCGTCTTCTGTGCCTGTCAGCGAAGGAGCAAATCCGCCTTCATCGCCTACGGCCGTGCTTAGTCCGCGGTTATGGAGCACTTTTTTCAGTGCGTGGAATACTTCTGCACCCATTCGGAGGCCTTCGCGGAATGAAGAGGCGCCCACCGGGCGAATCATGAACTCCTGGAAAGCAATGGGAGCATCGCTGTGTGAGCCGCCATTGATGATGTTCATCATCGGGACAGGCATCACGTATGTGTTTACACCGCCGATATAACGGTAAAGCGGGATGTTCAGATAATTTGCCGCTGCTTTAGCTACAGCCAGCGACACGCCGAGGATGGCATTGGCTCCCAGATTCGATTTGGTCTTTGTGCCGTCAAGTTCCAGCATTTTCTTGTCGATGGCGCGCTGTTCGAGCGATGACCATCCGGCCAATGCCGGGGCAATGATTCTGTTTATATTTTCGACAGCTTTCAGCACGCCTTTTCCTCCATACCGTTTCGGGTCGTTATCTCTTAGCTCTAATGCTTCATTTTCGCCGGTGGATGCACCGGAAGGAACAGAAGCGCGTCCGATAACGCCTGATTCCAGTTTTACTTCCACTTCTACGGTAGGGTTACCGCGTGAGTCAAGAATTTCTCTTCCGACAATAGCTTTGATTTTCATGATGCTTTATGTTTTTGAGATTATACAATATTCCAGCTACAAAATTGAGAACTTCTTTCAAAGAAGGCAATACCTTGAATTAGGTATTTTGCAGGATTAAAAAAGAGGATGGAGCCCTCAATTCTGAAAATCGAATTCCCATCCTCTTGTTTATATGTTGAAAAATCAATAATTATTTTTCTTTACTTCAAAGTAAGCCTGCGGATGCAAACATGCCGGGCAGATTTCGGGAGCTTCTTTGCCGACGAACAAGTAGCCGCAGTTACGGCATTGCCATATTACTTCGTCATCTTTCTTGAATACCTTTCCTTCTTCTACATTTTTTGCCAAAGCCAGGTATCTTTCTTCGTGGCCCTTTTCAGCTACGGCAATTTCACGATACATTTTGGCGATGGCCGGGAATCCTTCTTCATCTGCGATGTCGGCAAATTTCGGATAGTCAAGGCTCCACTCTTCGTTTTCTCCTGCTGCTGCTGCCTTCAGGTTTTCGAGAGTCGTGCCTATTACGCCCGAAGGATAGCTGGCGGTGATTTCCACCATTCCGCCTTCCAGCCATTTGAACATCCGTTTCGCATGTTCTTTTTCCTGGTCAGCCGTTTCGGTGAAGATGGCTGCGATTTGTTCATATCCTTCTTTTTTGGCTGCACTTGCAAAATATGTATAACGCATTCTTGCCTGTGATTCTCCTGCAAACGAAATGCCAAGGTTTTTTTCTGTTCTTGTTCCTTTAATGCTCTTTTCCATAATTTTCTGTTTTTAATTGGTTAGTGATCTGTTTTCTTTGACAAAGGTAACTATTTTATTCAAATTTGTAATAATTACAATATTTATTTAGTTTTTATTAAGACTATTCCTTGTGTGCTGGATGGATATTGCAATTTTTATTTATCTAAAATACGCATTATTTGGAGTTAATGTTCAAATAATTACCTACTTTTGCACTTCTTTTGAGAATTATAACACTAAACAGAATATTTTATGAAAGGGGTTGAATTTAAACCGAAACTATTTGAAACATTAAAAAACTATTCGAGGGCCAATCTGATGACGGATGTAATGGCTGGAGTTATTGTGGGAATCGTGGCTTTGCCTTTGGCCATCGCTTTTGGCATTGCATCTGGAGTGAGTCCGGAAAAGGGAATTATCACAGCAATCGTTGCCGGATTCATTGTTTCTTTTTTGGGAGGAAGCAAGGTGCAGATAGGCGGGCCGACGGGTGCCTTTATCGTGATTATTTATGGAATTATTCAGCAATATGGAATCGAAGGTCTGATGGTCGCTACAATGATGGCGGGGGTGCTGCTCGTATTGTTGGGCGTATTTAAGCTGGGAACAATCATCAAGTTTATTCCCTATCCTATCATTGTCGGCTTTACGAGCGGTATAGCATTGACTATCTTTACGACTCAGATTGCGGATGTGTTCGGGCTGCGGTTCGGAGATGAGAAAGTGCCGGGTGACTTTATAGGGAAATGGATGCTTTATGCCCGCCATTTTGATACGGTCAATTGGTGGAATGTGGCGGTTAGCATTGTAAGCATAGTGGTTATCGCTCTTACTCCGAGGCTTTCAAGGAAGATGCCTGGTTCGCTGGTTGCTATCGTTTTGGTGACGGCCGGTGTGTATTTCCTGAAGATGTATGGCGGAGTTGACTGCATCGATACGATAGGCGACCGTTTCAGCATCAAGTCGCAGCTTCCTGAAGCGGCTGTCCCTTCACTCAATTGGGAAGCCGTTAAAAACCTGTTTCCTGTGGCCATTACCATCGCTGTCTTGGGGGCTATCGAGTCGCTGCTCTCAGCTACAGTTGCAGACGGTGTGATCGGTGACCGGCACGATTCGAATACAGAGCTGATTGCGCAAGGCATAGCCAACATTGCCTCTCCTGTGTTGGGCGGAATCCCTGCAACCGGAGCTATTGCACGTACGATGACTAATATAAACAATGGCGGGCGTTCGCCGGTAGCCGGCATTGTTCATGCGGTGGTGCTGTTGCTGATATTGCTTTTTTTGATGCCTTTGGCCCAGTATATTCCGATGGCTTGTCTGGCGGGGGTTCTTGTCGTGGTTTCTTATAATATGAGTGGCTGGCGGGTTTTTAAGGGACTGCTCAGAAATCCGAAGTCTGACGTGGTGGTGTTGCTTATGACATTCTTTCTTACTGTCATCTTTGATCTGACCGTGGCTATTGAGGTAGGCTTGGTGATTGCTTGCGTGTTGTTTATGAAGCGTGTGATGGAAACGACTGAAATATCTGTCATTACGGATGAGATAGATCCGAATAAGGAATCGGATATGGAAATGCACGAAGAGCATTTGGCTGTGCCCGACGGAGTGGAGGTGTATGAAATCAACGGTCCTTATTTCTTTGGAATAGCTACGAAATTCGAAGAAATCATGGCGCGTTTGGGTGACCGTCCTAAAATTCGTATCATCCGTATGCGGAAGGTGCCTTTCATCGATTCCACCGGCATCCACAACTTGACAACTTTCTGCGAAATGTCGCAAAAAGAGAATATCCATCTGATTCTTTCGGGAGTGAATCCTCAAGTGCATGCCGTATTGGAAAAGGCCGGATTTTATGAGATGCTGGGAAAAGAAAACATTTGCAGCAACATTAACGAAGCATTGGATGTGGCCAGAAAGGAATTGAATGGTTAAGGATTGATGTCCTGCAGTTCTAGCCAGTATTTAATTGATAAAGACTATTAATGCCGGATTCTAATTGCTGAAAAGATGTTATAAAGCATGGACTTTTGGGCTGAATATTTGCAGATAACCCAAAAGTCCGTATCTTTGCAATGTGTTTTTCATAGTATTAGATTTTAAGGTTAACAAAGGTTGGAGTACAGCGGTACTCCTTTTTTTATGTCCTTTCGTTTCTTTCTCCTTTTGTACAAGAATGTGTTCTGTATTTTTTGTGCTATATTTTCCTTATGGAAACCATTATTCCTTGGAGACTGTTTGAATTTTAAGGTTTGATATTGAAATGGTGTTTCTTATTTCCATGAAAATGATTATTCTCTGGTTGCAAACTTAGGGTTTGTTTTTAGTTTTCTCCGGCTTTAATTTGTGGATTGTTCTCAAGGATTTAAACGTAAGGGAAAGCTGATAAGATGATTAATTGGAAAAATTAAATAGAATCTTAGGTTAAAGATGTCTATCTTTAGCCTGGAGATATATATTTTTGGGCTGGAGATTTGCATCTTGAGGTTGGAGATATGGATTTTTCCGAAAAAGTTTGTTTTTTTACTGCAGGCCTGCTAAAAAATATTGGGGTCAAACAGTTTTTCTTCTGAATAAATGTTTGAAGTATATTATTATATGTATAAGGCCTTCTCTTTTACTCTTTTTTCTTTTCATCTTTTTATATAATGTATATATCTGTTTTTCAGATAATTGCTGTTTGGGATGCAAAAAAGTTTGAAAAAAGTTTGTCTTTAGTCTTGCAGTTTCGGAAAAAGTGTGTACCTTTGCACTCGCTTTCGGGGATGACCCGGGGCGAGATGAGAAAGAGATCATTGAAATTGTGAGGACAGACAACAAGGATAGTGCGGTTTCGCAGTTTTGCTTCGGCATTCGGCGGTACCGCGGACGAGCGAGGGAAT
>NZ_JANRHN010000053.1:0-14041 GCF_024733745.1 Bacteroides sp. ET225
AAAGATTATGTTAGAAAATCGTTTTTTCAGACAGTTGAATGCTGCGAGTGCTTGCGGAGCGGGTGACAAAAAATGAAGTTCATTGTGCAGCAATGAAAAAAAGTTCCTGCCGGATGTTATGGTATGCGGCAGGAACTTTTAAAATAAAAAAGGCTTATGGAATATTTCGCATTTCAATGGCATATCACAGAAGCGTGCGACCAGCGGTGTAAACACTGTTATATCTATGCGCTGGGCAGTCATGCCAGATTCAGACAGATGGCTGAGAAGGATATGGATGCTGTTTTGGCAAATATCAAGGAGTTCGGGGCAGGATGTCTACTGTTGATGTTTATGTGTCAAAGGAGCAGCCGAGCATTGCCGATGACGATTCTATCAAAAACGCTTTCTACGATGCGCCAACGGTAGTGACGCTTTTTGCTCCCAGGAAGTTCCTTTATGCGGAAAGCGACGCTTGCGTGGCTGCCGAAAATATGCTGTTGGCTGCAACCTCTTTGGGGATAGGGTCATGCTACATTGGTTCTGCATGGGACTCGTTCGACGACCCTTTCGGACACGAAACGCTTCAGCGGTGGGGCGTGTGCACCGATTATTACGCAGTCCTTCATGTGCTGCTCGGCTATCCGAAAGATCCGATGGGTGAAATCAAGGCCAGACCCCGAAAAGGAGAGCGTCTGATCTGGGTGTAGCAACCGGTCGCTGATGATGCGTTTGGAGAAGTGAAGCCGCTATTTTTCAGCGGCTTCAAATTTTTTTCTGTGCCTGATGATTGATTTTATGTGCTTTTGTGCCCATTCTGTCAACTGCACGATAAACGGGACTAGCGAAGCGCCCGTTTCTGTCAGTCTGTATTCCACTTTGGGGGGGCACTGTCGGATAAACCGTTCTTTCCACCAGCCCGTCTGCTTCAAGCGTGCGGAGCGTGCCTGAAAGTACGCGGGAAGATACGTCTGGTATCAGCCTGCCCAATTCGTTGAAACGCAAAACCTTGTTCTCGCTTAAAATGAGAATCACCAATAATGCCCATTTGTTGCCGAAACGGGCGATCACGTTCCGGACAGGACATATCTCAATAATTGCATTCTTTTCTTCTTTCTTTCTCATGGCACAGTAAAATAGTTGTCGGCTTCCACATGCAAAGTTATCAAATAAAAGCCGTCGGCAAGAATAAAATAGATCTTAAATATGATCTTCCGCTAAAAAAAGAACATGTTTGCAGAATGAAAAAGTGAAAATCTGAATCCGTCTGCTTTTATTCTCTTTCATTGCCCCGTTCTTTCAGATAAGCTGATAATCGGCTTGTTTTTAATGCCTTTCTGTTGTCTTATCGGATTTTTCTTCATAAAATAGGTAAATTCTTCTGCAAATATTTTTGAAATTCCAATCAATCCACTATATTTGTATACGAATTTCCTATATCTGATGATTGAAAAGAACGAAAAGCTGTTGGATGCCTTTGACGTGAAGTTTAAGCACCTGCTTGTGCTTTATGAGAATTTGCAGCAGGAAAACGCTTCGCTCCGCGGGCTTCTTTCCGAGAAAGAAGCGGAACTGGCAGAGATGAAAAGAGGCTTGGAGGATTTGAATGGAAGGTATAGGAATTTGAAAAGTGCTCGCATCTTGAGTGTCAACGATGATGAACTCCGCGATACGAAACAGAGGCTGGCGAGACTTGTGCGTGAAGTCGATAAATGTATCAAGTTGCTGGGAGAATGAATGTTTGGCAGTGAAGAAACATTATATGGACGATAAGTTTAAAATAAGACTGAAAATTGACAATAAGGAGTATCCGCTGACTATCTTGAGGTCGGAAGAAGAATTCTACCGCAATGCGGCCAGGCGGATTGATAAGGCACTGAATTATTATCGGAGCACGTATCCGAAATTTGAAGCGGAAATACACTGGGCGATGACAGCCCTGGATTTCGCCTATGAAAATGAGCAGTTGAAAGTGCGGAATGACACGGAACCTTTTTATGAAAGGATAGAGCAGATGATGAGAAGTATGGACCGTGTGCTGAAGCCGGAGGAGAAGAAAGAAGATGACGTGTAGACGGATTCGGTGGTGACAATTGAAGGATTAAAGGCGCACAAGCTGTCTGAAGGGATGACCGGAGGAAGTTTGTGCGCTTGTTTTTTTTATATATGTTTAAATTAAAATACTAATGTTGACGACAGTAATACTAGTGGTTGTGGCCTTTCTTGTGGGAGGGGCATTGTCATACGGATTCTTCAGGTACGGCTTGAAGTCGAAGTGTGAAACGATAATTAAGGAGGCTGAAACTGAAGCCGAGGTGATTAAAAAGAACAAACTTCTGGAGGTGAAAGAGAAGTTCCTTAACAAGAAGGCTGACCTAGAAAAAGAGGTGGCTGCCCGTAACCAGAAAATCCAGCAGGCGGAAAACAAGCTGAAGCAGCGTGAAATGGTGCTTAACCAGAAGAACGAGGAGCTTCAGCGCAAGCGGAATGAAGCGGAGGCCATCAAGGAGAATCTGGATGCACAGCTCAGCATCATCGAGAAGAAGAAAGAAGAGCTCGACGTGATGCAGGCGCAGGAGCGTGAAAAACTGGAAGCCATTTCCGGACTTTCGGCAGAAGAAGCGAAAGAACGTCTGGTGGAGTCGCTCAAAGAGGAGGCGAAGACGCAGGCCCAGTCGTATATCAACGACATTATGGATGACGCCAAGCTGACAGCCAACCGTGAGGCGAAACGTATCGTCATCCAGTCTATCCAGCGCGTGGCCACCGAAACGGCTATCGAGAACTCGGTAACCGTGTTCCATATTGAGTCGGATGAAATCAAAGGACGCATCATCGGCCGGGAAGGACGTAATATCCGTGCGCTTGAAGCGGCTACGGGAGTGGAAATTGTTGTGGACGACACGCCGGAGGCTATCGTGCTCTCCGCTTTCGATCCGGTTCGCCGCGAAATAGCCCGTCTGGCTTTGCACCAGCTTGTCACTGACGGACGTATCCACCCGGCACGCATTGAGGAGGTGGTTGCAAAGGTACGCAAGCAGGTGGAAGATGAAATCATCGAAACCGGCAAGCGCACGACAATCGACTTGGGTATCCACGGACTTCATCCGGAACTGATTCGCATTATCGGTAAAATGAAATACCGTTCTTCGTATGGGCAGAACCTGTTGCAGCATGCCAGAGAAACTGCCAACCTCTGTGCGGTGATGGCTTCGGAACTTGGCTTGAATCCTAAGAAGGCGAAGCGCGCTGGTCTGCTTCATGACATAGGCAAGGTGCCTGACGAAGAGCCGGAACTTCCGCATGCGCTGCTGGGCATGAAGCTGGCAGAGAAGTACAAGGAGAAACCGGATATCTGCAACGCTATCGGCGCTCATCATGATGAGATTGAAATGACCAGCCTGCTCGCTCCGATTGTTCAGGTGTGTGATGCCATTTCCGGTGCACGTCCGGGTGCCCGCCGTGAAATTGTTGAGGCTTACATCAAGCGTTTGAACGATCTTGAACAGCTTGCCATGTCATATCCGGGAGTGACCAAGACTTATGCAATTCAGGCAGGACGTGAACTGCGTGTCATTGTAGGCGCAGACAAGATAGACGACAAGCAGACCGAAAATCTGTCGGCTGAAATAGCCAAAAAGATTCAGGATGAGATGACTTATCCGGGTCAGGTGAAGATTACGGTTATCCGTGAAACACGTGCGGTCAGCTTCGCTAAATAAAGAATCTGTTAAGTATGTAATAATTGTTTGGGAAAGGGCCGCGAGGCTCTTTCCTTTTTTAGTTTTCATAGCCCGGGTGTTGGGATATTGTTGTATATTCGCTGACTAAACATTGCTTATGGCCGATAAGTTGACACCAGAACAGAGGCATCGCTGCATGTCGCACATACGGAGCAGAGATACGAAGCCGGAAATCATTGTGAGGAAATATCTTTTTTCCCGCGGTTTCCGTTACCGTGTCAACGTGCGGAGGCTGCCCGGCACTCCCGATATCGTGCTGCGCAGATACCGTACGGTGATATTCGTCAACGGGTGTTTTTGGCACGGGCATGAAGGGTGCAGGTATTATGTGCTTCCCAAATCGAACGTTGATTATTGGCGGAATAAGATCGAAAGAAACCGGGAACGCGACAGGAAAGATCGTATCATGCTCAGGGATATGGGCTGGCATGTCATCCAGCTATGGGAATGCCAGCTGAAGCCGAAGGTGAGGGAAAGGACGCTTGAGGGACTTGTGTGTACGCTCAACAAGATGGTTCTGCTGAATTACGGCGCGAAAAAATATGACCTTGAAGAAGAATCTGGGCGGAATGCGGCAGAGCCTGATCCGGAGTATGTGCGTATGAAGGAGTAGTGTCGGCTGCTGCGGTTTGTGCGTTCTTCAGGGAGTTTCCGGTGATGTTATAAAACATGGAATCAATTCATATATTTTATAAAATCCGGTATCGGCAAATACTCTGATATTTCGTAACTTGCGAAACTAACCAATTTAACAGAGGCGATATGGAAATACTACATGATGAAGGAGGTAAAAGATTTTGGACTTTAGTTGATGGGTATACAGCTCATGTGGCTTACGAAATCCGTGAAAAGGGACTGGATATCCGGCATACGGTAGTCCCCGAAGCGATTGGGGGACGTGGTATTGCTGCTGCATTGGTAAAGGCGGTGTATGATTATGCCCGTGTGAAGCAGTTGAAACCGATTGCCACTTGTTCGTATGCGGTGTCCTGGCTTCAAAGGCATCCTGAATATGGAGGAGAAGTCGGCGAGGATTATGTGGACAAGGGATCTTGCGCTCTTTGACGGCAAGATCAGCGAACAGGCTTTGAACATAAAGGCACAGAAACACAACGTTTGCAGCTATTGGATTCAGCGTGTGTTTCTGTGCCTTGTTTTTGCTGGTGTGCCTAGATTCGTGCGGCGATGTCTTCTGCCAGCCGTCTGGCCTCGGCGCGGTCGGGTTTCCCGGTTCCTGTTTGAGGGAGCTTCTCTGTCTTGAACACCTGCTTGGGCCTCCAGTAAGGGGGAAGCGTGGAAACGGCCTTTTCGATTTCTTTCATCTGCGGTTCTCCTTCTGTCAGCATAACGATGCGTTCGCCGAATTTCGGATCGGGTACAGCCGTTATCATGAAGGGCAGGGAGAGCCGGGCGTGCAGAGCCTCTTCGATCTGTTCTATCTGTACTTTTACTCCTCCCGTATTGATTGTATTGTCTTTTCTGCCGATGATGCGGAATTGCCCCTTGGGGTTCAGTTCTGCGATGTCGTTTGTTGTCAGGGTTTCTTCATTGACACGCGGAGCACGGATGATGAGCGTGTTTTCGTCTGAAAGGGAAACAGTCACATCCTTGAATGGCGTATACCATCCGGAGGCTTCCGGTCCGCTGAGTTTCCGCAGTGCGATGTGCGAAAGTGTTTCCGTCATTCCGTAAGTGCTCCATACGGAATTTGGAAAGCGCCTGAGCGTTTCTTCCATTTGGCGGTCGATTGCTCCGCCTCCGATGATCAGGTGGCGTGTCTGTTGCAGTAGTTCGTTTTCTTCGCGTACGGCAAGCGAATTGAATACCTGCATCGGAATCAGGGCCGCGAAAGACGGAGCTTTCGCCAGATCTTTGAGCGGATGTCCGCTGGGGTTTACCGGAATCAGGTTCAGTCCGGCAACAAGTGCGCGGACCACGACCATTTTGCCTGCGATATACTGCAGCGGCATGCAGAGGAGCGCTGTGTCATGAGGCTGGAGCCTGAGAAATGAAACGGTAAGCATGGCACTGTTCATCATGCGCTCTTTTTCCACCCACAGTTCTTTCGGCTTTCCGGTGGATCCGGAAGTATGCACCTTCAGCCTGTCGGACGCATTGAACCATTCTGTGAGAAAGTCGGCCAGCCGGGCATGGAAGCTGTCGGTGCCGTATTTTTCCCGGAACAGACTTTGCAGCCGGCTCGGCTTGCCGTTTTCTGTCATCGAGTCGGCTGGCTGATAGACAGTTCCGTTGATGGTTATGGTTTGTTTATGTCTGTCGGTAATGAATGGCATTGTTTGCGTTTTTTATTCAGATAAATAATGTTTGAAATCGGGCGCCTGCGCTTCCGGGTCAAACCACAGGCAGTCGCCTTTGATAGAGAGCGGATAGTCAATGTTGTCGGTAAAGAGCAGTCCCGTTCCCAGTCCTTGGGGAAGAACCGGATTGAGTGTGGCACACCATTGGGCAATGGTATTCAGTCCGATGTTTGATTCCAGGGCCGATGTAATCCAATAGCCGATGCCCCGCTGTGTTGCCAGTGTGATCCATTCGGCCGATCCTTTCAGCCCGCCATGCAGTGAGGGTTTCAGAATGATGTATTGCGGCCGGATTGTTTCAAGCAGTTCGATCTTGCGTGCCACTGTATTTATGCCGATCAGCTCCTCATCCAGTGCGATGGGGAAGGGGCTGCTCTTGCAAAGCTGTCCCATGGCAGTCCATTGTCCGGCGCGGATGGGCTGTTCGATCGAATGGAGGCGGAACTGGCTGAGCGCTTCCAGTTTTTCGGGAGCGTCGTCAGGTGCAAACGCCCCGTTTGCGTCTACTCTGAGCTCGATCTGTTCAGGAGAGAAATGCTCGCGGATGTGCGCAAGCAGCTCCAGCTCTTTGTTGAAGTCGATAGCTCCGATTTTCACTTTGATGCAGCGGAAACCGAGGCGCATCTTTTCTTCTATCCGCTTGTACATTTCATCGAAGTTCCCCATCCATATCAGTCCGTTGATGGGAATCCCCTGTTTTCCTTCAGAGAAAGGAGTGTTCCACAGTTTCACGCTGCCGGTGTGGAGGTGCTGCAAGGCTGTTTCCAGACCGAAAAGCATGGACGGATAGGGACGCATCGCTTCGTAGTCGATGGTTCCTGTCATTCCCGTATTGCGGCAATGTCCGGCAAGAATGCTTTCATAGTCGGGCAAGTCGTCGCAGCTTAATGCCGGGAGCGGCGCGCATTCTCCAATGCCGAATCTTCCCGCATTGCGGTCTTCTATGCGGATGTACCAGACCTTGCGGGTGGTATAGACGCCTCGTGAGGTACCTGCAGGCTGTTTGAAGTGCAGGGTTCGTGGAATGATTTGAATCTTATACATGATCTTTTGCTTTTTAATTCATTTTGTTGAACTGATATTTGAACGATATCATGAAGTATCCTCTCAATTGTTCGGAGTAGGTTTCGCTGAAACGCGTGGCCGAAGCATACCGGTAATAGCTTTTCTTTTGGCTGAGTATGTCGGCCCAGTAGAATGAAATCTCGCCCTGCTTTTCTTTCAGGAACTTCCATCCCAGGCGGATGTTCCAGAGAATTTCATTGTTGTCATCGTTTCCCATTCCGGTGCCGTTGCGTATATTGTAGGCGGCATCCGTGTTAAAAGTCAGGTTCCATGGAAGCTGGATGTTGGTTGTAATGCCCATTGTGTAGTAGCGCGTGTACGTGTTGTTTCCCTGAAGCGAGTTCTTCGACTGCTGGTAGTCCCATCTCCCGTTCAAGTCGATGTTGCCCCAGTCCGGGACGTATGAAAGGCGGATGTCGGAAGACAGTCCGAGAGCACGTGTTGCGCTTTGTGCCATCTGTGATGAACCGGTGTCATCGATCAGGCTTATGCGGTGTGCAAAGTGGCTCGAAGCGTTGGCGAACAGTCTGAACAATCCCATACTTCGGTTGTATCCGGCATTTCCCATCAGGCTCCAATTGCCGTTGATGTTTACCGGAAAGGTTTCTCTTTTTCCGGTTTGCGGATCATATGAGGTGGCTTGTGACACGCTGTTGAATTCCTGGTTGAATGCCATGCTTGTATTGATGCCTTTGGTGAAGTTGTTTATCATGAAATAAACAGCATGACTGTATGACGGTTTCAGGTCGGGGTTGCTTCGGGTGACAAGCAAGGGAGATACATATTGGGTGGGTGCCAGCAGGCTGGCCAATGAAGGCTGGCGGGTGTATCCTGAATAGCTGAGCATTGCATACCAATTGTCTTTTTGTCTGGTGAGGGCTAAAGACGGATGCCATTCAATGCTGGTTGAGGCTGTGTCGATCCGTGTATTTGCATCCGTCTGTTTCAGTGAACGCCTTTGGGGGATTACAGACAGTGTTGTCTGGATGCTCCATACTTTTCCCTGGTAGTTATAAGTGAGTGTAAACCGGTGGCTTGCCGTATTGCTTTCGCTCCGGTTGCTCAAGCTGTCGATGTGTCCCGATTCGTATCCTTGCGGAAGGTTTCCGATGGCCGGCTGTCCTGTTTCCGGCAGAAAGGACAGGTCGTAGGTATCCTGATTGCTTGTTTCTTGTTCGTATTTGAACGCATAGGCGAATTGCAGGCGCGCGTTCTCGCCGAACACCTGCGTATAAGCCAGTTCCGTTTCATGGCTCCGGGTGTCGTAGGGTGATTTCCGGAACTGATGCTGTCGGCTCACCGAGTCGTTTCCCCAGATGTCTTTCAGCCGGAAGTAGGTTGCTTCAGCCAGTGTGAATGATTCGTCGGTCATTTTGTTCCGGCTTGCCAGATAGCTTATTGCCAGGTTGTTTCCTTTGGGGTTTAATTTTCTGGTGAAGGATGCGTTGATGTCATATCCCCATGAATTGCGTTTGTGCTCTGTCTGGCTCAGATGGTCATTGATGCGGTTTCGCTGGTCTGTTTCTTCGATTTGCGCGAACGGGTTTCTCACGTCCACCTGCGGGTTGACGCTGAATATGGAGCTGTGCGTGTCGTTCCGGCTGGTGGAAGGCAGAAACCTTGCGTTGCCTCCTATGTTGACGCTGGTCTTTTCGTCGATGTTCCATCTGAGCCCCAGGTTTCCGCTCGTGTTCCGGTCTTTGCTCAAGGAGTTGTTTGTATTGATTCCGTACTGCGTGGTTCCGGTCAGATAGTTTTCGTTGTATCCGGATCCGGTCGCGCCGTTCCGGTTGTAATTGTATCCGATTCCCCCCCACAGCTCCACGTTTTTGGTCAGATGCCTGCTTGCGCTTGCTCCGATGGAATGCGAAATATTCCGTTCGTCGGGAGTGGTGAAGTCTTGATTGCCCGAGCGTCCGATGACGCTGAAGTTATCCCCGCCTTTTTCAAACCGGAATAGCTGGGCACTGGCATTTTTCTTCTTGTGGTTGCCGTATCCGGCTTCTGCAGAGGCTGTGAGCGTTCCGTTCAGCTTTTTCTTTGTCTGCAAATCGAGGACATAATTCTTTTCCGTATCTTTTATGCCCGTATCCTTTTCTTTATCCGTTTCTTTATCGTACACTTTCAGTTTGCTGACAAATGAAGCCGGTATATTTTCAAGAGCAATTTTGTTGTTTCCCTTGAAGAACTCTTTTCCGTTTACGGTGATTTCCCTGATCGGATAGCCGTTGAATGAGAGTGAATGGTTTTTAGGATCGTAGCTTAGTCCCGGAATGCGGCGGACCAATGCTTCCAGATAGGCTCCCTCGGGAACCTTGAACGCATTCGGATTGAAAACCACCGTATCTCCTTTCTGCTCCATCGGAGGAATGGGGGCTGTTACGGTTACTTCGTCAAGCAGCAGCGTATCGGAAAGATGAAACACGACAGAGTCTTTTGCCGCTTGTTCTTGAGCATTCAGTTGCCGGCTGCCCAAGACGCACAGACAAAGAACGGTTATCAGGCGGACTGCGTGTTTCATCTTTTCGTCTATGTTTTTTCCCTTGCGCGCAGGTTAAGGGAGTTTCGGATATTTAGACCAGTCGGGCTTGCGCTTCTCCAGGAATGCCTTTCCGCCTTCCTGCGCTTCGTCTGTCATGTAATAGAGCATGGTGGCATCGCCTGCCAGTTCCTGTATTCCGGCCTGTCCGTCGAGTTCCGCATTCAGTCCTGCCTTGATCATGCGCAGGGCGAGCGGGCTGTGCTGCATCATGGTTTCGGCCCATTCCACCACTTCGTCTTCCAGGCGGTCGAAGGGAACCACTTTGTTTACAAGTCCCATTTCGAGAGCCTCCTGGGCGGAATATTGGCGGCAGAGGAACCAGATTTCGCGTGCTTTCTTCTGTCCTACCACACGGGCCAGATAAGATGAGCCGAATCCTGCGTCGAAACTTCCGACACGGGGGCCTGTCTGTCCGAAAATGGCATTCTCGGATGCGATGCTCAGGTCGCAGACCACATGAAGCACATGGCCTCCGCCGATGGCGTATCCGTTGACCATGGCAATTACCGGCTTCGGGAGCGAGCGGATCTGTTTCTGTACGTCAAGAATATTCAGGCGGGGAACTCCGTCGGTTCCCACGTAGCCTCCGTGTCCTTTTACGTGCATGTCGCCTCCCGAGCAGAAAGCTTTGTCGCCTGCCCCTGTCAGTACGACGACGTTGATGTCGCGGCAATCGCGGCAGTAGTAGAATGCGTCACTTAATTCCTTGGTCGTGTCCGGCGTGAACGCGTTGCGGTAACGGGGACGGTTGATCGTGATTTTGGCAATTCCGTTATAGAATTCGAACAGGATGTCCTGATAAGTTTTGATGGTTTTCCATTCTCTAGGTTGTGGCATGGCTTTTATTTTTTGAGGTTATGGTAATAAGTTTTCAATAATTCAACATCTTTTTCTTTGTCCGTGAACACTTCGAGCAGAAGCGGCTGAGGCAGTCCGGTTTCTTGCGTGAACAAGGCGGACGCATCTTCCAGCTCTTCTTCATTGCGTGCGGACAGATAGCGGAATCCCCTGTCTTCTGCCCATGCGCGGGCCGATGTCTGATGGCTGGCTATGACGAACCGGGTGGTTGCGGGCTGCACATCCAGCCCCGGCAGAGCATGGAATATTTCTCCTCCGCTGTTGTTGAGAAGCAGGATCCGCAGGTTGTTGCCGTAGTTTGAATTCCAAAGCGCGTTCATGTCGTAAAAGAAGCTCAAATCTCCGATAAGCACAAAGTTGAGCTTTCCGGAAGCAGAGGCATAGCCTGCTGCCGTCGAGAGTGAACCCTCTATGCCGTTTGTCCCGCGGTTGGAAAGCACTTCGATGTCCGGCGGCAGGTTGAAAAGCTGGGCATAACGCACCACCGAGCTGTTTGCCAGGTGCAGGACGCTGGATGGCGGCAGGCTGCGCATCACTTTTCCCACGGCACCCATCTCTGAGAACGGAAAGTCAGCCTCGTCCAGCGTCCGGCAGACATCGTTCCATAACGCTGGATAGCCGGAAGCCGTTCCGCTGATGAGCGGAGCCGTTTCCGTCAAGAAACGGTACGGATCCATCTCCACGACCGCAGTGAGCGACTGGAAGACATCGGCTACTTGTCCGTCGGGTGCAATGTGCCAGTGTTCGGCAGGAGGGCAGCTGCGGAGGAACTTCTTGAGGCGGCCGGAAATGATGTGGCCTCCGTAGGTGACAAGAAGATCGGGACGCATTTCTTCCCATCTGTCTTTGCCGAGAGCTGCCAGCACGGGTTCGATGTGCCGGATTGCATTCGGAGGAGCAGCCTGGTTGCTGATGTTTTCGGTCATCCATGCAAAGTGGGGGGCAAGCGCTTCGGCGGTCTGTCTGCTGAGCGCGTTTTTCGGATTCATTTGTCCCACAACCATCATACGCCGGCTGTATTGTTTGAATTTCCGGATGAATCTGTGTATGGCTTCATTCCCCTCATAGCGTGAAATGACACGTGCCGGCGGAATTTCCGCTGTCGGAAAGTTGAAGAACGGCTGGCTGACGGGTATGTTGATATGTACGGGTCCTTGTCCGTGGTGATTCAGTTCGAGCAGCGCTTCGTTGATGAGGCGGTTGCAAAACCACTCGTCTTCGCTGTCCTTGATTTCGGGAAGGCTGACCGATTTTTTTACAAGCCCGCCGAACACGCCGGGCTGCGGCAGGGTCTGTCCGTCCATCTGTCCGATCCATGCGCCGGGCCGGTCGGCCGAGAGCACCACCAGCGGCACTTGCTGGTAGAACGCTTCTGCCACGGCAGGATGCAGGTTGAGCAGAGCCGATCCGGAGGTGCAGCATACGGCTGCCGGCCTGTTTTCGTTGAGAGCCAGCCCCAGTGCGAAGAATCCTGCGCTGCGTTCGTCGGTCACCGGATAGCAGGTGAATTCAGGCATCCTGGCAAGTGTCTGTACGATGGGTATGTCCCTGCTTCCGGGGCATAGCACGATTTTCCTTATGCCGTGCGCTTTCAGCAAGGCTGCAAGTTGCAGTATGTTCTTTTTGTCGGTATACATGGCGGGTGCTGTTTTGCATTATAGGATGTTGCGCATGGTGTTCATCTTCTGTTGGGTTTCCTCCCATTCCGAGTCGACTTCCGAAGTCGGGAGTATTCCCCCTCCGGCATAGAGTGTGGCCGTGTCTTTGCCGATGTGCATGCACCGCAGATTCACGTAGAGCGTTGTTTCTTCCCGGGGAGCCAGCCATCCGATGATTCCCGAATAGTAGCTCCGGTCGTATCCCTCCGTGTCCAGAATGAACCGGTAGGTTTCGTCTTTAGGCAGTCCGCACACGGCAGGAGTGGGATGGAGTTCCTGAAGGATGTCGCCCAGATGCTGCGTTTCTTTCAGCGTGAAATGGAAGTCCGTTTTCAGGTGGACCAGTTGTCCGGCACGTGCGGTGTACGGTCCTTTCTCTGTCAGCCTGGAGCCGAATTTCTTGACGGCCTTCCGGATGTATTCGCTGACGAATCCTTGTTCCTCCTTGTTCTTGGTGCTCCATTCGGTCGGCATGTTCTCTCCGTTCATCGGCATGGTTCCTGCCAGCGACACGGTATGCCAGTCTGTTCCGTTTCCGCTGAGTATGACTTCCGGCGTGCTTCCTATCCATGTGCCGCCCGTCGGAGTATGGCAGAGCGAAATCATCATTCTTGGGTAGCTGTTGCATGCCTTTACGAAAGTGCCCAGCGGCGAAAAGTTATCCGGCAGCGGCTGGCGGCTTTGGCGTGAAAGCACCAGCTTGCGGAATTGCTTTTGGCGGAGCGGTGTGATGAAAAGGCCGAATGTTTCTGCATACCTTTGTTTTTCTTCGTCCGCCGAGGGCTGTTCTGCTGTCTGAGCGCCTTCTTCGGCCTGCGCTTCGGGTGCAGATTCGCCGGCAAGGGCTTCGGCAATCTTGTCCCAGTTGCGCGCCACTTTGTCCGGGCGTATGATAATGATCGGGCATCTGTCTGAAGCGTGGAACGGTGCCATGACAAAGCCCTCTTTTCCGTTCAGTTCGGCGAGCGTTCCGGCCGTTTCCGGCATCCCGTCTGCTTGCAGCACGAGAATCGGCTCGTCAGTCCACGGCAGGCGGTAGAGGGCAAAGCTCCGGCCGCCGTGTGTCAGGTTGTCTATCAGGTGATGGATGGATGTTTCGGGTATGTTCATGCGTGTTTTTTTACGATTTGATTGATTATGCGTGCCGTTGAAACCAGTTTCCCGTTGGGAGCCGTGATGTCGATGTTCCAGATGTGGGTGGTTTTTCCCCGGTGTACGAGCGTTCCGGTGGCTTTCACCCAGCTTCCTTTCGGAACCATGCTTACGTGGTTTGCGCTGACCTGTATGCCGCACGGCATCTGTCCTTCGGCGCAGAGCGGAATGGATCCGTGCCCCGCTACGATTTCTGCCAGGGCGAGCGATGCTCCCCCGTTCAGGATTCCGAATGGCTGGCACGTCCGTTCGTCAACGGGCATGACGGCTTGCACGAAGCCTTCCTTCATTCCGGTGAAACGTATGCCCAAATGTTCGCCCATCGAGTGCGACAAGTCGGGCAAAGGCAACTCTTTGTTTTCTTCTGTTTGCATACGGTGTATTTATATTGGTTTGCAAAATTACATAATTCCGTGCAAAACGTGTAGCAACAAGTGTGAAATTACCGCTTCGGGTGTGAATATTCTTGTCTTTCTGTCTGCTGGTTTTTCAGGGCGTTGGATCGTGTCTTGGACATAAGCCGGTCTTTTTACCTCTTCACTGGAGTGATACGTTCTTCTCACTGCAACAGGGCTGACGCATTACTAAAGTCATTGATATTCAGAGTATCTGATATTTAGAGATATACTAAAGCCTGATAAAAAGGCTGTTTTTTACCTATAAAATCAGCACATGCTGAATAATAAGTACTTAATAATCAATATTCTTTTTAATGCGTCAGCCCTG
>NZ_JANRHN010000054.1:0-13109 GCF_024733745.1 Bacteroides sp. ET225
CAAAGACGAAATAGGGAATCTGAATATTTACTGTTATCCCGAGGTCTTTGTCTATCTTACTTCTGGTGGTAGCGAAAGTTACTGTAAATTAATCGGATATTCTGTAAACAATGGATAATTAGTGAGTCAGATATTTTTACCTGATATTTCAGAGAACAACGAGGTGAATTAAAGTTAATATGGGGCATGATAAGATGGTCTATTGTGAAAAATACATATTGCCATCTACAAAGAAATAGATAGGACTGATGGCCCCCGACGACTGCTGTATAAATTGATAGATGTAGCAAGCGGTAGGATATTGAAAATAGATAAAGTACTGGTATTTTAATGTGTGACTTTTCATTTTTATATATAAGAATTTATTGATTCTCAATAATATTCGTAACTTTGCAATATAATTTATATATAACAACGATGCAACATAATAGAATGAACATACCTGCAAATACATTATATCGAAGCACAAAATGCTTTGAGCGTGTGTCGTATGTTAATGCATCAAGCATTGAATTATTGAATAAATACAAATACACTTTCCAACGATCTTTATGTATATTATTGAGGGTACAATGATGCTGATAACCCTCTGATAATGATAACAGAAAGCCGTCGGAAAGTCCTGATTAAAACTTTTCGACGGCTTTTTCTTTATGCCTTTTGGTGACATCCGCTCGATGCGTCCTTCTCCGTCAATTCCGTCCATGGGCAAAATACAATGTATTATTAACCGCGCAGTGATGCGCATAAATGAACAAAATTATGAATTATAAATTTGATGGAAGCAGGGTGTTCTTTACATCTGACACGCACTTTAACCATACCAATATCATCCGGTTCTGCAACAGGCCCTTCAAAGATGTGGCCCACATGAATGAAACGATAATAGCCAACTGGAACAGCGTGGTTGGCCCTGATGATATAATATTTCATTTGGGAGACTTTTGTTTGGGAGGTTCTGCCGAATGGATAAATGTACTAAATAGGTTGAATGGGAAAATATATCTTATAGCCGGCAATCACGATATAAAGAATCTCAGGCAGAATTATACGAAGTACTTTGAACAGATAACGATGCAGATGCATATTGAAGTTGATAAACAGAAAATTTATCTGAATCATTGTCCCTTCCTTTGTTATGGAGGAGCTTACAGTGATACATGGCAACTCTTCGGGCATGTACATACCAGCAGGCATAACACCGGAAAGGATGTTCCGCGGTTGAAAATGCTTTTCCCGACTCAGTATGATGTAGGTGTGGATAACAATAATTTCACACCGGTTTCATTTGAACAGGTAAAGATGATAATAGAGAAACAGATAGAACAATCAAAGGAAGGAGACTAATAAATGAGAATACAATATATGAGTGATTTGCATCTCGAATTTCAGGAGAATAGCAGATATCTGAGATATAATGAATTGCCTGTAACAGGTGATGTACTGGTGCTGGCAGGAGATATTTTCTATCTCAAGGATAAGACTGCTCCAGTTATGAATTTTTGGAAGTGGGCATCCAAAAATTACCGTCAGGTATTGATTGTTCCTGGTAATCATGAATACTATAACTATTCGGATGTGATGGAACGCGGTTTTCAATGGAAGTGGATGTTGCGGGAGAATGTGGGTTACTATCAGAATCAGGCTGTCCGCATCGATGATACGGACTTTATACTGAGTACGCTTTGGTCGCATATCAATCCGAATGATGAATATTTTGTATGGAAAGGTATGAACGACTTCCGTCAGATTAAGTTTGGCGGGAAGCTGCTGCAAGTGGAGGAATTCAACCGGATGCACGAGATCAGTATTGACTTTATTCGGAAAAACATCGAAGAGAGCACAGCAAACCATATTGTGGTGGTCACACATCATTTGCCTACACCCCAAGTAGTAGCAGCGCACCATAGAGAATCTGTTCTGAACAGTGCATTTGCAAGTGAGTATGATAATTTAATCGCCAATAGTTGGATTGATGCATGGATATATGGACATTCGCATACCAATATTGATACGGAAATAGGAGGGACCAGGGTAATCTCTAACCAAATGGGATATATTTTTGCAAATGAGCATCTGATGAATGGATTTGAATCGGGCAAGTTTATTGAAATTAAATGAGTACAGCGATGAATGAAAGAAAAGTCATAGATAGAAAATACCTTTGCGATTTGGCTAAGGAAGTTGGTCTGACTACATTAGATCTGGAAGCATTAGGCGAAAATCATCATTGGGAAATTGTTGTGGAAGGAAATTTACTGGAAAGGATGATTGAGACTCAGCGACAGTTTGAGCGTCTTGCCGTGATTGGCGATGAAGAGTGTCGTGGATTTTATATAGAGGTGCCTCGGCCAACACCAGAAGATTGGGGTAATGCAGATGAACTGATTGCTTCGGGAGAATACAGCAGCATGGATGCATATCTGTCGGACTGGCTTGCGTTCAATCCGATGGAAACGCGCTGGTTCTATATAACCTCAAGAAAACACGGGAATAACCGGTCGATTCATGTTACCGACCGGAAATTTACCCACTTTGTTATTTCTAACCGCTCCTCGTATAATGAAAAGGAGTTCGATGATGTTTGTTGCAAGGAGAACCTTACACGTTTTTTCGACTTTTTGAATCTTATGATTGGTGTTATTATAGCAGATTCCGACGGGTTTAATGAGTATGTAGCAAACAATCTGCCATACCAACAACGTACAGGTAGGATTTCCAGAAAGAACCTGGTTCGCATAGTTCCGAGTCTTAGGATTGATGTAGAGGACCGTGAAATGACAGTTAAGGCTTTAGAGGACTCAATACAAGGGTGTTCTTTGTCTCCTATAGAGACTATGACCATACGAAAGTATTGTAAATTTTATCGTATTGCTAATGAAGCTTATAAGGCTTATCATAAGAAACGGGATATCGGTGGACGTATCAATAAGGATTCAAAAAGAGATCTCCAAAAAATCTCGGATGTGGCTTACTACAAGTATATGAAGTATGTGGATGTGGAGAACCTTTATAACGTCGACAGCCAGGAGGATTTCATACGGTTTGCAACGGATCATTACGGTGAACTTGGGCTTTCACGTTTGAATATCTTAGCTTCAAATGTTCAACATCAGGGATGGAAGATTGTTGTTTCTAACAGTTATTCATCCAATGTCGGATTGGCTATGGAGGTGGCTGTCTCCCTGTATAAGGCTGATGCTCCATTACATATTTACGATGCTGAGAAACTTCTGAGTATTCTGAAGGAAGAGGATTTTGTCCGACTGGTTCCTGATTCATACCATAACTATATGGGATATCAGGAAGAAGGTACCGTCTATGAGCTTCCTTAGGAGTATGAATGTTCTGACGAGAAGAATTCTTTTCTTACTTTGGAGCAATATCATGATATTATTTCTCATACCGAATGGGAGCCTGAGAAGCGTGTAGAGCTTATTTCTTAATGGAGCGTCGTAGTTAAAAGATGGCTTATCTCCATGTTTATGCGTGGTTGATAAGCCATCTTTTTGCAATCAAAATTTCAAGAGAGAAATAGCGAAATTAGACATATAACAAATACAAAATATAGAATTTACAATTAATCACTATGATTTGACGATAAGTTTTCTAAGAAAAATTAGTTTTATTCTCAGAAATTACATAGTTTTGTATTTATAATCTTCATAATAGTGAAGATTAATGCTTAAAAATATATGTAACTATCATTATAATGATATATAAATACGGTTTATATGGTAGATTTCTATGAATACTCCACGCCTGAGCTTGTAAGGCTATTAGGTAACAGATTTAAAGAATATAGAATTCGTTGCAATCTCACTCAGAAAGATGTTTCTGAGCAATCCGGTATTGGACTTACAACCATCCACAAATTCGAGAATGGTACAGCTGGCAATATTTCATTGTCAACATTTATTGTGTTGCTGAAAGTGGTCGGACAGATTAATACTATAGATAATCTTCTCCCAGAATTGCCTGAATCTCCTTACCTGATGCGTAAGGATGATAAAAAAGTACAGCGTGTCAGACACTCTAAATAGTATAAATTATGGTACAGTCGTTAAAAGTAATCCTTTGGGGTGAGGAAATTGGTAGATTGGCATGGGATGCTGGACGCAGGTTATCCTATTTTATGTATAATCCGGCCTTCTTGAAGAAAGGTCTTAACATTTCTCCATTAGCTGCACCAGTTGATGGAGCGAGAGGACTTACACCTGTATGGGGAGAAGAGGCCAAGATTTATCAAAAATTACCGGCTTTTTTAGCAGATTCATTGCCTGACTCATGGGGTAATCAACTTTTTGAATTATGGCGCCAACAGAATCACTTGTCAAACGCAGATATTACTCCTCTTGACAAACTCTCATTTATAGGAAAGCGTGGAATGGGAGCTTTGGAATTTTTTCCTGAGGTTTCAAGAGAGCGTAAGGCTGAAAAAATAGATATCAAATCATTGGCAAATTTAGCAGAACGTATATTCTCAGAAAGAGAAAATGCCAGAATCCTACCCGAAGAGTCGGTAACGATGCAATCATTACTTACGGTTGGTACTTCAGCCGGTGGTCGTCAACCTAAAGCCATTGTTGCCATTAATCGAAAGAATGGTGAGGTCCGTAGCGGGCAGATTTCCGGATTAGAGGAATTTGATTACTATCTGGTCAAATTTGGAAATTCGCAATACAGCTCGGCTGAATTGGAGATGTCTTACTATGAACTTGCTACAATGGCAGGGATAAATATGATGCCTTCAAAACTCTATCAGGTGGACGGGAATAATCATTTCATGACAAAACGTTTTGACCGTAATAATGGGAAAAAGATTCATACACAAACTTTGGCCGCAATTAGCCCCGATGCGGACAGTTACGAACAATTGATTACAGTATGCCGGAGGCTCCATCTGCCGGAAACAGACTGTTATGAGGTATTCCGCAGGATGGTCTTTAATGTATTGGCAAACAATACAGATGATCACAATAAGAATTTTTCATTCGTTATGAGTGAGGACGGTACTTGGCGTCTGTCTCCTGCATACGATGTAACTTATATATTTGACAATGGAGGATTCTTGCCTAATGAAGATCATTGCATGTATATTAGGGCAAAACTTAGGGATATAACACGGGATGATGTTATTCAATTTGCTAAAGATAATGGAATACGTAGGCCTGATGCAATCATACGTGATATAGTTAGTGCCATAAAACAATTTCGTACGGTCGCCACTAAATATGGTGTTGCGGAACAGTGGATAAGACGTGTTGAAAATACTATAGTTGACCGTCTGAAATCATGGGGAGAGTTAGAGGAAATGGCTCCTGAAATATGCGAATTTGTCATAAACGGACATACTGTAAAGAATATCCGTATGGAGCAGTCGTATAAGGGAAATTTCCATTTGCTTGCTGAAATAGACGGTCATGAACGTAAGTTTATTATTGGTAAGAATAAAGAAGAGTTTTCACTTATTGAATCAATGGGCATAGCAAATCTGTCATCGGATCAGCTCAAGGATATGGTTGAAAAGTATTTTAGATTATAGATTTAATATCTTTTGTTTAATATTTTTATGTGTAAACTTATGGAACATATTTGGCATATAAAGAATAAGAATTTTAAAAAATCGGAGTCTCTTTCAAGTGTATTAAATATTCTTTATCAAGAAGGTTGTACTTACATAATGGATAATCATCTTGCTGCAGGTTGGTGTTGGTATAACACTTTGGATCAACATAAAGAATATAACTTTTGTCATATTGATCAGCATGATGATCTAGCTAATGACTCTCATGATATTGTACAAAAATTATTTTCAGAAGATAGAAAAATTTCACTTGATGAATATACTTCGTTGCATTATAATCAACCCCCTCAAGTTATTTTACCTCCTTTGAAAGTTATAAGATGGGATAACTATATTCTTCACATGAAATCAGTATTTCCACATTGGTTCAAGAAAGAAATTTATGCATGTCATGATTTTGTATCAGGTGAAAGAAGTAGTGTAACAAATGTTCAATCATATGATAGCTATTTTGATCCAGATAAAGGAGTTCAAGATGTCCCAATTCATCCGATAAATATCAATTGTTATGATTTGAGTCAAACATTGGAAGAGCAAATTAGTAATAATGAAGAAAGATTATGGATTGTAAATCTTGATATTGACTATTTTTTTAATGATAAGTTACAATTATTTACTGATGAATATATAGAAGCTATATGTAACCAAATCGTAAAAGAAAGAGAAAAAATAGCAGTACTTACTATTGCTCTCAGTCCTGAATGCTGCAATGGTTGGGACAATTCTATAAGGGTCTATAATTATATAGCAGAACGCCTTTCTCTCGAAATGAGATTATAATTATTCTATTTATAGTTCATTAAATAGAATAATTGAAATTTTTATTGCATGGAGTACACCCAAAAATTTGTTGCCTAGCTTTTGGGTGTACTTTATCTGATATAAATGTGAAGTCCTAAAATTTTGAGTATTTCGAAAGTTTCTGTCTATAATCATTCTCTTTTATTATATGGACACAAATCAATTGTCAGTTCTTTGAGCTGTTCATCCGAAAGATGCATATTTCTCAAAAGGTTCAACAGTTCTTCCTGACGTGGCTGCCCCAGTGTCATGCGATACAAAGCAAGCACCTTGATAAGACGTTCGTACTTATATCGATCGCGGCTAAGCGGGTAAAGCGGAACAATACGCTCAATGTATTCCAATTTTGCCCGTTGTTCTTCCGTCAGATCTGCGACAGGAAGGCACCAATAAGGAACAATATCCGAATGTGTGCCTTTCAAATTCGAATAAGCCAGAGAAAACAGTTCATCCCAAGTATGATAAGTTTCACTGCCATACAATTTTACCACATTTCTGCGAATAGCCAGGCACTTAAAACGATTGATACGGCCTTCCCGTTGCTCTAGATCTACAGGATTTGAGGGTAGATTCCAGTGAACAATCTTTCTGGCATACCAATGAAAATCAAGGCCTTCCTGACCTATTGATGTTGTTGAAAGCAGGAACGGACGGAAAGGAGAATTGAAAGCCTTACGAATATTAGTGGTACGAGCTACAGATTTGTCAGTGACCGTTTTATCAATGAATGGAATAGCAAAATGACAACGCATAAGTTGTTTCTTTTCTTCCATTCCCAATGAATCGGTTGTATCTATGCTAAGATTGCTTGTGCCAATAATAGCCACCGTAACAGTATGTCCCAACATCTTTGTTTGTGTCATGTGGGCATATTCATCAAGTACAGCCTGCAGGTTACCTACCACACAGTAATCAAGAACAGATTCGTAATAATCATCATCGTTCTTTTTGTTATACATCAGGTCTATCACAGCTGCACTTTCAGGTTTGTTGAATACTGAGACGATTGCTTTAGCCACCATTTGGGCATCTTCTTCATTGCCGGATTGCCGATAAGCACATACAGCTGGTGAAGCGATGGCAATATCTGTCATCACATCCAATGCATTTGAAGGCACATACAAGTCGTTCAAATCTTCTACTGGCTTTCCATCCAGTATTTTCATGAGAGTAAGAATAAGTTTGGCGTTGTTTCGCCCTTGTTGTGGAATACTACTTATGATAGTATTCTGTGCAAATTCTTCTTGAATTCTCTGTTTTATGATTTTCCGGATTGAGGAAAGTTTCTCTCCATAAAATGTGGTAGGAGAGAAAAGACCGGATAGGGTTTGGCAAGGATACTCTAATAATCCGTCGGCTCTTAAACGATTCTCGCCATAACGGTTCTTCTTTTGAGACGTATAGCGTATCTCTGCTTCTACCTTCTTTAACTCTCCCAAAGTATATAACTCCGAATAATATGACATCATGATGGAAATCATTCTCGGTACCATTTCCCATGAAGAGAATAGGATAATCTTGGAGAAACTGCGGGCTTCGTTACTCTCAAATACACCTCCGGCTTTATAGTATGGATTAGAGGCAGGAACCCAAAGCAACAACTGTGTTTTCTTCTCGTGATGTGTACCAAATACTAGGTCGTGAAGATACTTTAATTTTCCATTAGCAGCAGGAATGGGACGATAATTATTGATGGCATACTTCGATAGAAGCAATGCGTCCTTTTTTCCATATCTTTTTACGTCTGAGTGTTGTAATGCCGAAGCAATTCGTTTCTTCAGTTCGTATTTATCCATAAAGGACAACAAATAAGGTGAAGATTTGACGTATTCCATGGGGAGATTACCCAAGCGCACTTTCGTATTTTCTTGATTTAGACAATCCATCAGATACTGCCCCTCTGCAAACGAAAGGATATCTTCCGGCACGACCTGTACGTCACATACACGGGAATCGTCTATAATGCCACTATTAAACCGTTCCGTGCGGCACATCACTCCATACAGTGCTTCTTCTGCTTCATTCTTGGTTACCACAAGCGGTGTTAAATCAACCACATTTGTACGTTTGAGTGCAGCAGAATATGTGTGCCATATCAACTTGAACCGGTCCATTTTATCTTTTGTGGCATATAGAAAATCCATTACTTTCATAAAGTCCTGATAGTGCTCGTCATTCCCATTTGTATTTAACTCTTCAAGGGTGGAATAAGGTTTATAGGGCGTAGCAGAAAGTAACAGAATCTTCGTATTGGAACGCTCGTTGTCAAAGAATTTGTTGGCCAGCATGGATTGCTCGTCATCACCTTGTTCAAGCAACGAATTGAAGCGTTGAAACTCATCCATGATAACCAGGTCAGGATCGAGCATGTCAATACTGATTTCTGCGAAAATACGACGTAGCTTATTGATCATGTCTGCCCTCTGACGATTATCGCAACCATTTTGTGCGTACTCAATCAATTGATTTGTAATAGTATCCGACAATCTCGTCTGTAACTTACTATGCATCTCACAAAGATAATCATCTCCGCATCCATTGATTTTTTCGTTATAAATGTTCGTAAGCTCCTGCCAGTTTTTAACATTACAGCTAAGAAAATCACTGATAACTTCCTTATAATCTTTGACTTGATCCAGTCCGCATAAAATATTATACATCAAGGCACGTTCATTGGCTGTTCCTTGTGCACTGTAAAAACGGAAGGAAGTGGAAGGAGTCAGCGGAATGATTGATTCAGGCATTTCTCCCTGCTCATGCTGTTCTGCAATCCGTTTCTCAGCCAATTTGATATAAAGATGCTGCATTGACAGACGGCTCTCGCTGATGCTCATCCGATTTTCAACCCCTAATTTCTCTATGTTTTGATCGGCTATGTTGGCATTCGAACAGATATAAACCACCTTAAAGAAGTCATCTTTCTCCTGCTTGTGCCATTCACGAACTAGGTTGATGACTTGTTTGGCCACGAACGTCTTGCCTAATCCCACTTCGTCGGCTAGCAATACCCTTCGATGACCTAAATTTTTATAGATATGCAGAATGCGATCTGCCGTAGCACGCTGAAAATCCTTTACTTCCTGACTCATAAGCGTTTTACTTGTTTAATAACGTTTTCAAATGTGTTGTACATCTCCATGAAATGGTCTGGAATGACTGTCTCGTCTGCTTTCTCTACGATTCGCCGGATAGAAGCGATGCGGTCAGGGTCTTTATAGGCCATTTTCACCATGTCTTCATAAAGTGAGGTACTAATTTGCTGTTCCAAAGAGGATGCCTTGTCATTGGCCAGCTCCTTTTCCAGTTGTTGGCTTTCCAATATATACTGTTCCACCTCATCAGTTAGCATGAATGCCAGATAGTTGATGAACTTTCCTTTCGTATTGATAAAGTAACGGAATATTGCTTTGTCTCGCTCATCGGTTGGCATTCCCTCCGTCTGTATTTTTATCAGACGACGCAAATCTCCAATCCGTATCGTGTAAAATTCTGTTAATGAATCCAGTGCCATATCTTTAAATGTCAGCCCGTCAGCTAATACTTGTTCCTTGCCGTCACATCCTAAAGGATAAAGAAAAACAGGCTCCGAAGGCATTCTGTTAGACTGGCATTGTATGGTGATGGTATAGTTTCCGTCATTAGATGTAATTTGTGCCTGCTGAATGGCCGAAATTGCACGACGCAGCATCAATTCGTTAGTGACATCCTCTTTCTCAGAGTCTTCCTCTGGTACCGAAAGAACCTGCTCGAACATACATTCCTTGCTGTTGTTTATCAGTTCACTCCGGTATTTTTCATACGAAGATTTATAGGGAGCAAACTTCAGGTGCAGTAAAAACTCCACATTCCGTCTGAATCCATTCATGGTGGCATTGGTAGAACCAAGATACAGATGGTTATAGCTGACGTTGCCCTCGTTTCGGCGTATGAAATACACTTTCTCGTGCAAGTCGACAGACACATCTTTTTCCACCTTATCGGTCAGTACTTCCTTGGGAGTGTAAACACCGTCATTAAACAAGTTTATAACCTCTTGTGTAACTGAAGCATGTCGTGTGATGAGTGTCTTTTTAGCACTAGGATTGCAACTGACCATCTGATTCAAAGTATTCTTGTCCACGAAGGGGGAGATGACCAGCATTTCTGCCGCATGATTCAGCATACTTTGTTCAAAGCACTTTGTATATCCATCATATCCAGGTATCCCCATAGGGAAAAACTCGTAATCTTCAAAAGGAGAATCGGTAAGGTCAAATTGTTCAATGTAGTCGATGTCCTTACAGATAGAACGCATATTTTTACGGATAGTACGGTTGTCGGCTTTTGCGATTAACCATGTGAGAAAGTCCACAAGCGGTGTATGTTTGACTTGTGCTTTCCGAGTAGCCGGTTTGGTACCGATTTTACCAATAAGTTCACATACCACGTCCAAGTCATTGGAACCGGTAAGATTACGGGAAAGGACAATTAGTTTGATTTGCTGAGCACCGGTGTCCGGGTTCGTTTCTTTGATAATCCATACCTTAGGATGAAAATTGATGAAACCGCCCCCCTTTGCTTGCAGTGTTACTTGTACAACGCTCTGCTCCAATAGTGAATACACTTTGGAGTTGGCTTGCGGTACTGCCACACATCCGGCATTGCAGAAAACGGCAAACTTACCAGCTGATTTATTGATGGTCTCCAGTATCAGGTGAGGAGAGCGCATGGCTGTTTCTGTCAGGTCGGTCATTGTGCCCAACATAAAGGGCACTGATAACAAGGAAGGCATGTCCAGACTATAGGTAGTACAAACCGCATAATCAATTACAAAGCCATCGCTTTGCAACACATCAGTATAGATAATATCATTCCATAATACATCAGCCATTGATAGCCTCCTTTCTTAATTCCTCGGTAAAGGTTTTTACCGTTTCCCATCGGTAGGTGAGTTTATAGTAGTGTATGCGATTCCTTTTATTATAAATATATGCTGGATTTCCAATTTTTCTTCGATTCCCTTTTACTCTTCGTTCCCGGTTGATAATCAACTGATCAAAACCACCATCTTCTTCAATGTCATTGGCTGCAATGCGTTCCGCAACTTCTTTGCAGAACCATTTCCCACTGTTTTCCCGTATGCTTACAGCATTCAGCACTTTGTCTATGTTCGTACCACTATTCCGGTATTCTTCAAGTTTTTCTTGAAATTCGATTCGCATTTCTTCATCCTGGTATTGCGAATATATATAGTTATAGCGGATGTGCACCATATATATGAAATCTGCGAAGCGTCGGGCCAAATCTTGCAATTCTCCAATCTCCTGTGGCAAATGACGGAAGGGAATCTGTTCAAAACTATCGGCTATTGCAAAGTCAGGATTATCCACGATGTAACGTAATAAGGTACCTTGACATGCTTCTGCGTTCAGAATGTGATCCACAATAAAGTCTTTATCCTCTACGGTCAGATCTAATGTACATTTCTGGGTAAAATCATAATCTACATTAGGAAAAGAGCAGAACTGGAACAGGCCGGACTTCTCATCCACATCGTCATTTGTATCTTCATTATCCGTCTTGGTCACTTTAGGAGCATTGTGTAATGCCTTTGAAGTTGAGTAGATTAGTTCATATAACTGTGGACTACGTAAGATTCCAAAAGTCTGTAATCCGGAATTGTAGATGTATGCCGGATCATATTTTACATAATTGTTTCCACTTTTACCAATCATCTCACTTCCTGTGATACCTCGTTTGTCCGCACTGCCATCGTATAGATTTTTTGTCATGATCCGTTCCAGACGGATAATTTCCGCTTTCACCTCCGATAAACGGTTATATCGTTTTTCTGTAGCCTTACGATAGAGTTGTGGCATGAGCGAGAAATACTTCATGTGCTTTTGCAGGGTAGATATTCCGGGAAACATACGGTCTGCAAAAGCATCACGGATACGGCCAATGCCGAGTTCATCGAGAGCTACAGATTCCGAAGTCATTTTCAGTACTTGCATGACTCGGGTTTGCTCTTCTCTGTTGCTGTGTATATATCCTAATTTCATAAAATTGCTAATTTGTGTTACAAATCTAATTATTTTTCTTGTAAAGATGGTCTATTTTATAAAACTCTCCATTTTTACCTTCTTTTATCAGCAAACATTCTTGGTGTTTTGATTCTTTCCATTTATCATATAAATCAAGTCTTAATACAATAGTTGGCATATCCTTAATAGGAGACTCATTATTAAAACATATTTGAATATAAATAGGGCATATTGCTTTATTGTTATTGAATATTTTTAATAGAACATTTTCTTTAATATCGCTTCTCTCGCAATTATTGTATAAAGGCTTTAAGGCAATTACTTCATTATTATATCTTTCTATAAAAATGTTTCTAGTGTTGAATTCTTTCATTAAAAAGGGAATAACATCTTCTTTATAATCAGACGGAAGTTCCGGAACTTGATTTATTTCATTTAAAGCATCAATATTATAAGTACTTTGCAAATCCATTTCAGGCTTATTTTCTCGTTTGTGTGTTTTAATATTGTGATAACAAATCTTGCTGTTCCTATAAAGTTTTACGATGTTCTTATAAATGAATTCCTGTAAGTCATTTTTATCGTTGACTTTTATACATATTGCTTTATTCGAATTCTCAACAGGATAATTAAAATTCGCCTCAATACAATATATAAACAATGGCGGTCTGCTGATTTTTGTTGAATGATATAGTTTT
>NZ_JANRHN010000055.1:0-11491 GCF_024733745.1 Bacteroides sp. ET225
GAAAAACATCCTCGGAAACAATTTCCAAACCGGGGCAGAGCAGAATTTAGAAACTGTTTTGAATTTCTCCAAAAAGTTTTTCTTGGCTTGATGTATTCGTTTTCGTGTGTGCTTTGGGCTATTTTTTTGTCTTTTCCGCTTCTGTTCTTCGTCAGATAGCCCGCTATCTTCCTCATCACACAAACGGAAATGCCTCAAAAACTCATCCCAAATCAGCACACGATAAATTCAAAACAGTTTCTTAGAAACGACAGGCTCTTAAGCCTAGAAGTTTTCTGCCAATATGTTGCATGAGTCATACAACCCCTTGTATGGACAAGAAGAAGAAAACGCCCGTAGCTATCAGCAGGCAACCTATTGCACCATAAAAAAAGCGTGCCTGCCGGCGTCCTGCATTCTTCACGATGAACTGTGAGTTTTGAGCCATGAAAAACCAGTCCCAATTGAAGATGGCTGCCAGCACGGCAAGCAGTCCGACCAGAACGAACAATGCCTGTATGACGTAATGGAATTGCATGATGATTATTCTGCATTGAAGCGGACGGTACGTGTGCCGTCTTCCTGCTCATCGATCTGCACTTTTACCGTGTCACCCGGCAGCAGTTCTTCAATCAGCTCCGGCCATTCGATGAAGCAGAGCGCACCGCTGTAAAAATAGTCTTCATACCCCATGTCGTACACTTCCTCCAGTTTCTTGATGCGATAGAAGTCGAAGTGGTAGATCAGTTCGCCGTTTTCGTCGGAGCGGTATTCGTTTACGATGGCAAAAGTGGGCGAGTTGATTACATCGGTCACTCCCAGCTCTTCGCAGACCGCTTTGATAAAGGTTGTTTTTCCTGCTCCCATTTTGCCGTAGAAGGCAAAAACAGTGTTGTCACCCATAGCCGCAATAAACTGTTTGGCGGCTTCGTGGATATTGTCGAGTGAATTGATTCTGATTTCCATATATGGCTTTAGTTTAATCTGATTACAAATGTACAATAAAAAATGGAATAAATGCAGGCGGGTCGGTTAAATACCTGTGGCGGATTTTTTTCTTTGACGGCAAAGGAGTATTTTCCCGGTTTTGGCTCCTGTATAAATAAGGATCGAAACGAAAATGATGGATGCTCCCGACGGCACTTGCAGGCTATATGAAAGAAACAGTCCTCCTATGCAGCTGGCATAGCCCAGCAGAATAGAAAGCCAGATTATTCTTTTGAAGTTGTGAGTGAAAAGATTGGCAGTCATTTGCGGGAGTGTCAGCAATGAGATTGCCAGCACGATGCCTACCATGCGCAGGCATGCCACGATGGTCAGGGCGATGAACATCATCAGCATATACTCGAAAGCGGCAACAGGCATGCGCTGCGAACGGGCAAATTCGCGGTCGAAGGCAATGGCCAGTATCGGACGGAGAAAGATGCTGAAGAACAATGTCAGTACGCCACTCAGTATGGCAAGCATCCAAATGTCGCTTTGAGTAATGGTGAGGATGTTGCCGAACAGATAAGAAGACAGGTCGGGAGTGAATCCCGGAGCGAGGAAACTGAATATGATTCCCACCGCCATGCCGAATGTCCAGAACACGGCGATGGCAGAGTCTTCGCGCATGTCACTCCGTTTGCTCAGCCATTCTACTCCAAATGCCGAAAGCACCGAGAATACGGCGGCGGAGAGAATCGGAGAAACTCCTGCATAAAGTCCTATGCCGATGCCTCCAAACGAAGCGTGGGTGATTCCTCCGCTGATGAATACCAGCCGCCGGGTCACGATGTAGGTGCCGATGATGCCGCATGCGATGCTTGCGAACAGGCTTCCCAGCAAGGCGTGCTGGAAGAAGGTATATTGTAAAAGTTCAATCAGTTCCATAGTCTGTATTTATGCTGTCAGTGGAAGCGTCTTTCTCCTACGATCAGGAACAGTTCGTCTTTCAGTCCGTCGGGAAACTCAATGCCCCGAAGCTGCAGGCTTCTGCACCATCCTGCCACTTCATCTTCTTTCATGGTGTACATGATTTCGCGGAATTCGTTGGTTTCTTCTTCCGAATAGCTTGCGGAAGAACGTCCCTTGAACCGGTCAAGTTCTTCGTCGTCATAATACTCTATCTGTTTGCTTACGGCGGCCAGCAGGCTTTCTTTTTCACATACAGCATGCTGTCCGCAGCATGTTCCGTCGACGGGCTTGACCTCCGGTGTTTCTTCAAACTCTCCTTTTTCGATTTTTTTCCGGAGGTTCCGGTTGTAGAAGTATCCGGCAATCAGTCCGAGAAGGATTACTCCGATCAGGATAAGAATCAGTATCCACATGCTGTTTACTCCTCTGTAATAAAGAAGCCTGCCTTGCCCAAATCCTCCCAGTAATGCGGATAAGATTTGGACACGACCTCCGGGTTGTTTATTCGCAGCTCCTTCAGCCTGATAGCTGCCGGAGCAAAAGCCATGGCCATCCGGTGGTCTTCGTAAGTGTCAACGGCCGGACTGGGCTCGGGATTGCAGCGTTGTCCGTTCCAGCTTAGTACGGCGCCTGATTCTTCTGTAAGGACGAAGCCTAATTTCCGCATTTCAGTGATTAAGGCATACATGCGGTCGGTTTCCTTGATTTTCAGGCTTTGCAGTCCGGAGAAGCGGAAGGGGATGTCCATCATGGCGCAGGTGACGACGAATGTCTGGGCCAGGTCGGGCTGGTCGACAAAGTTATATTCCAAACGGGGAAGGGGAGTTCCTTGTTTTTTCAGAACAACCGAGTCTTCATGAAAGGCTGTGCTGACTCCCAGGCGGGTGAACAGTTCGGCAACCTTCGCATCTCCCTGAAAGCTGTTTCTGAAAAGCCCGGGAAGCCTGACGCTTGCCTGACCGGACAAGGCCGTTATTTCATACCAGTAGGAAGCGGCACTCCAGTCGCTTTCTATGAAATAGGACCGGGGCACATAGGACTTGGGAGATACAGCCAGCTGGTTGTCTGAAATCCATTCTGCCTGTGCGCCGAACTCTTTCATCAGTTCCAGCGTCAGATTAATGTACGGACGGGAGATGATATCTCCTGTCAATGTCAGCTGAAGTCCGCCTTTCAGTTCAGGGCCGATCATCAGCAAGGCTGATATATATTGGGAGCTGATGTCGCCGGGCAGCGAAATCGTGTTTTTCGTCAATGTCTGTCCGGTGATGTTTAATGGCGGGTATCCTTCGCGGGTTGTATACCGGATGCTTGCTCCTAAAGCGTTGAGTGCGTCGACCAATACTTTTATGGGCCTTTGCTGCATGCGGGTTGTGCCCGTAATGATGTGCGTGCCTTCGGTCACTGCGAGATAAGCGGTGAGAAAACGCATGGCTGTGCCTGCGGCTTTGATGTCGATGATGTCTGGCATGTTTCGCAAGGCATCCGTCATAACCTGTGTGTCATCGCAGTCCGAAAGATTCTGTATGTCGTTGTTCCCTTTTGCCAGTGCATTCAAGATGAGCACCCGGTTGCAGATGCTTTTGGACGAAGGCAGCTGGACCGCTGCATTGATTCCGGCAGGTGGAGTGATTCGTATACGCTTCATGGTTTTACATAAGTGTTGTTGGTCTGCAAAGATATGAAAATCTGGCTACAGAATAAGGCTTGCTCTTGATTTTTCGTTATATGGCTACGAATAAGGCGATGAAAAAAGAACAGAAGCGCAAGACGGTTGTTCTTTCTGTCCTTTGGAATAAGGTTTTTGCTTCTGTTCTTTTGATGGGTGTTTATGCTGTTGGATCAGATGTATCTTTTCCGTTTCAGCCATAAATAATAGCCGCTTAGAGGCAGTATTCCACCTGTCAGTGCCGCCACGAAGTATAAAATCTTGGTTATGGTTCCTCCCCAGCTTCCTGTATGGAACGCATAGAACCATCCTTTCAATGTTTGTGAACGGGGTATCTGGCTGTAGGGAGTTATTTTTGTTATTTCTCCGTTTTCTTTGTCGAATGATATTCGGTCGTTCTTTCGCATGGATGCGGCAGGGTCGGGAGCTACCAGAGCTTCTTTAGCGGACAACGTTATGGACTTGTATTCCGGGTAGATTGCCTGGAGCTGGCTGTATACTTGATTCCATGTTTCCAGATTGATTTCCCTGTTGCCTGCCTTTTCATCTTTTTCCTTGTTGGCTTTTCCTTTTTTGCTTGCAGGCTGCGAGGGAGCGGATTGCGTATTTCCTCCGAATAAGGAATAGGCGGCATTTCGGTACCAGCCGAACGACCAGGTCAGTCCGGTCAAGGCCATAACGAGAAGAAATAACGTGGAATAAAATCCTAAAGATACGTGGCTGTCATACCAGAAACGCCTCCAGCCTTTGGTGCAGGACACTCTCAGCCGGTTCTTTAATGCTTTCACCGTGCGGGGTGTCCAGATGACGAGTCCGCTGACCAGAATGATTACCATCAATAGGGTTGATATGCCGACAATCATTTTTCCAGCCGACTGTTCTCCCTTCCTTGCGGGCGGGTTCATCAGCCAGCGGTGCAGCTTTTTCATTGTCTGAAAAAACGGGTAGGTTTTTGTCCATCCGTTTATTTCTCCTGTATAAGGATTGACGCTTAACGTTTTCTTTCCGCTTCCTTCGAAAGTTGCCATGCATACTCCTTCCGGAGTTCCGGGCATTTGCAGGGAGGCAACCGGCGGCAGGTCGGGCATTTGCTTTTGAACGCCTGATACCAGTTCTGAAGGGCTCAGGAATTTTCCGTTAGCTGGTTGTTCGGTACGGTAAAGATGAGGGTTGAGCGCTTGTGTAATGTCTTGCTCGAATACCAGTGCTGCCCCCGACAGGCATATGACTGAGATTAGTATGCCTGCCGGTACAGACAGCCAGAGGTGTATCTTCTTGAAGATCTTTTTCATTTAATCGGGTGCTGTTTGTGTTTACGGCTTTATTTTGCAGCCTCGCTCGAAAGGATTCCTAAAGCGGATACCGAGTCTATGTTCGTGATTTTCAGTCCGGCCGTTGCCTTTCCCGTTTTCGGGTCAATACGGTAGATTGTCGGTGCGGTTCCGTCGGTTGTCACGATGGGAATGTAGGCGTATCCGTTATCGCTGCAAGGAGTGCCTATGCTTGAAAGAACGCTGGCATCCGGAAGTCCGGTTACAACGGTCAGGCTTTTGTCTTCACCTTTAAACACGGCCAGTTCGTTGCGCTTGGCTGAAGTTCCAGCCATGCCGTTCACTCCATCGCTGTACATTTGCAGCAGGAAATAGTCTTCGGAGATGTGCCAGCAGCGGAACATCGGATTGTTGTTCCCTAAGGTTTCCAGGTTCACATAATACGAATCGTCAAATGTCGTTTCTCCGGCTTTGATCCGTGCCACTCCTGAGGGAAGTTCGCCTTTTACGCGGTGGAGGGTGAATGTCCCGGATTCGTTGGTTACGGTTGTTTCTGCTACAGTTGTACGTCCGTATCCGGGAGAAAATACGTACAGGTCGCCATTGTCGGCAGCCCAGATTGTCTGGTAGTATTGCGACCGCATGCGTCCGCTGGCAAAGCCTATCTTGTTGGTGCGGGCGATAACCGGCGTTTCGTTGAAGTCATCTCCGCTGTAGATTGCCACGAATGCGCTGTCCGGATATTGGGTGGTTGGAATCATTCCTGCTGTATATTGGCCGGAGCCTTGTCCGCCGCTGTGGTCCGTAATGTATTTCGTGTCTGAGATAAGCTGCGGGTAAGTGTTGACACCGTAGTGGCTCATGCCCATCGGCACTACGGATGTATAGAGGCGGCCGTTGGCTTCTACAAAGCCTGCAAAGCTGACGCGTTCGCCGTTGCCCAGAAAGTTTTCGGCAATATGGTCACCGGTGGTTGATGAACCGTCGTCTGTGTTCAAATAGTTGAACTGCAGATAATAAGCATAGTTTCCTTTTTCATCCTGTTCTTTTGTTCCAGCGTTGGTTGAGGCTGTAATGACGTTGTTTCCCCATGTGCCGTAAGTTGTGGTGCGGTTATAAGTGTACTGACGTGCTTCTGTGACGTTTCCTTGCGGGCTGAGCTGGTATGAAAATCCAGTTCCGGCATTTCCGTCGTTGTATTGGAAGTTGAAGAGGTAGCGTTCGCGGTAGAATATCCAGTTTGAACCGGATTCGGTTTCAAGTCCGTTGCCTTTTCCTGACACTTCTCCTTCGTCCAAAGATTCTGCTGCAATCAGGTAACTGGCATCGCCGGCTTGTGCGGCAATGACATAGCGGCGGACAGCTTCTCCTTTTTCATCGCCGGTGTCTGGTGTGTTGGTGTCGTCGCTGCATGCAGTGAAAAGGTTGCCGGCAAGCAGAGTTGCGGCCATGATTCCCGTAAAGTGTTTCTTGTTCATATTGCTTCTTTTTTTAGTGAATAATTTTATTTAGTTTCCGAAATACACGCGTAACTTTCCGTAGAAGGCGCGTCCGGCTTTCTGCAGGCTGAAGTTGTCGTACAGTTTCTCATCCGTAAGGTTTCGGCATTCCAGCGAAAAGTTGTAGCGTCCGTTCTTCAGTGAATATCCGAGGATGAGGTTGTGAGAAAATTGGTCGGGGACGCGGCTTTTGGTAGTCGGGTCGCCCAGTTCTTCCCAGTACAGCGGGAACTCATGCTGGTAGTAGCTGTCGTAGCTGAGAGTCAGTGCATTCCCTTTGCCTAAGAGGTCGCGCCATGTGAAATTGGCGTCAAAGTTTGCAAACGTATAAGGCTGGTTCGGAATGCGCTGGCCGTAGCTTACGCTTTCCTGCAGCGTGTTTCCTGCGCGGTATCGTTCGTCATCTCGGGCGTTGATGTTGTTGAATGTCCCTCCGATGCTGAACCAATGTGCATAGTTGTAGCGTGCCGAGATGTTGAATCCTTTGGTCTTTACTTTTCCGTGGTTCTCATAAATTCCGTAACTCATTCCTCCGATGGCATCCAGTCCGCGCTTGATGTAGTCTTTGGTGTCGCGGTAGATGAGGCTTCCTTCCAGGTAGATGCCGTGTTTGCCGAAATGTTTCTCATAGCTGAGGTTGAGATTGAAGTTATGGCTCTGTTCTGGACGCAGGCTTGCGCGTCCGGCTTCCAGGTCTTCATCGCCGAACAGTTCGTCGGTGGTGGGCAGGCGGTATGCTCTTTCGTACGAAAGTTTCGCTTGCAATCCTTCGATGATGAAGTAGGTTCCGGCCGCTCCGTACCCGAGCGAACTGGTATGGCGCGTCAGGTTGATATAGTTTCCTACGCCGTCTTCGTTTTGTGAGACGGGGCCTTCGTTGTATTGGTTGTAGTACTTTGCAAATGCTGACAGGTTCCACTTCTCTGAAGGCATCAGGCGGTACGAAAGTCCGGAGATGTTTTTTCTTGTGATTTTGGGGATGCTGAAGTCAGAAATCTTCGAACTGCCGCTTACGTAAGAGCGGGTCGTGCGTTTGAAGGTGCTGAGAACATGGTTAAAAGTGAACATGTGTACAGACCCGATGCGGTAGTTTGCCGTGAATGTTCCGTTCCAGTTCGTGTTTTTTGACTCGTTGTTCTGGTATGACTGCTCTCCCGGCGTGCCCGTATACTTCCGCTCGCCAAGCCAGTTGTATTTATAGGAAGCGGTGTCGATGTTATGCGTGATGTTATGGTTGTAGTTGGCGGTCAGCACAACGTCAAGTCCTTTAGTGAAAAGATCTCGCTTGCTGTATTCGAGCGAAGGTACCAGCGAGTGTCCTTTCCGGTGCTTTTGTCCGAAAACGATGTACTGGTATACTCCGGTCTGTATCTCTTTGTAGAAATTGCTGTAGTTGAATCCGATCATCAGGCGGTCGGCCCAAGCTTTGTCTACGATTCCGATTTTCCCGATTACGGCTTCGTTGTGGAACTGGTCGTTGAAGCGCTTGACATGGTAAATTTTGTTTCTGTCCGTACTTTCAGTAACCCCGTCTTCGCTGAATTCCGTAATGTAATTGTCTATGTGGTAATTGTTGTCCGAGAAGTTCTGAAAGGCATTGACTTCATAGGTAAGGCCGTTCTTGAAGGTCTGGCCGAAATGTATGTATGATTTGTGTGTGTTGAATGAACCGTATGAATACGACGCGTCCAGAAACCATTCCCGCCGTTTTTTGTTGGTGACAATGTTGATCACTCCTCCCAGCGCATCTGTGCCGAAGCCCACAGGAACTACCCCTTTGTACACTTCAATGCGTTCTGCAAAGTTGGCAGGGATGTTGTTCAGGTCGAACGCTGTTCCCGCTCCTTCCTGTGGCACTCCGTCGATAAATACCTTTACATGCTTGCCGCTGAATCCGTCAAGCATGATCTGCATGTCAGAGCCGACTCCGCCCGATTCTCTCAGCTTCATTCCCGGAAGCTTCTGCAAGGCTTCGCTGAGGCTTTTGGTCGTATTTTTCATTTCAGACAGATCCATGGCTACGGCATTGAACGCCGAACGCTTGACCCGGCTTACTCCGTTTGATACGACCACCACCTCATCGAGTTCTTCTGCCGACGGGTTCAGCGTCACGTTGAATCTGTTTTCTGTTTTTCCGTCTATTTCAATGCCTCTTTCGTAGGTTTCATATCCGAGCATGGATACGACAAGGGTATATTTTCCGGATGGAACATGGAGGTGATACATCCCCCTGCTGTCGGTTGTGCATCCGAAGTTCGTGCCTTTCAGGTAAACGGTGGCGAAGTCTACCGGAACTTTTTCCGCAGACATCACTTTTCCCGACAATGAGAATTCGGCTTTCCGTTTGCCGTGTCCTTGTCTGTGTGAGTGCTGTGCGTTTGTTGGTATGCCTAATGTTAACAGCACAAGAATCAATAAAGAATTAATAGTTGTTTTCAAGGGATTTGTTGCTTTTTTATTGTTAATGTTTTTATTTGTTCTAAATAAGAATTACATTTGTGGCGCAAAGATAAGCGATGGATGCGAATCATGAAAATAAGAAAAATTTGATATTACTATAAGAATTGTTATATGAGAATAGATTTGGAATGGTTCAGAACTTTCAAGGCCGTCTTTGAAACGGGGACTATGAGCGATGCGGCCAAAGAACTGAATATCTCTCAGCCCGGAGTAAGTCTGCATCTGAATGCGCTGGAGGCTTATATCGGACATCCGTTGTTTAAGCGCAACACGCGCCGGATGGTTCCGAACGAACGGGCGAAAATGCTCTATCAGCAGGTGTGCAATTCGCTGGTGAAGCTGGAGGAAGTGGAGAGCAATTTCAGGAAAAAGAAAACCGAGGGGAGAAGCACGTTGAGCGTAGGCATGTATCCTTCTTTGTTCCGTCAGTGCTTGGAAAAGCATGTTCCGGAGCTGAACTTCAACCTGATAATTCATGTCGGGACAACTGAGGAGCTTATTCCGCTTCTTGCTCACGGCTCTGTGGATCTGGCTGTATTGAATCAGGAAATTCCCTTGCGCAATATAGCTTATGATGTGTTGGGAGTGACGCGTTTTGTGCTTGTGGCAGGCGCGAAAACGGATGTTTCTGAATTCCGGAGCCTGCTGGGACACAAGAAGAAGCTGATGCTTTGGCTCGAATCCCAGCTATGGTATAACACGACCGACAGAGAGCTGTTCAACCGCTTCTGGAAACAGAACTTTGGGAGAGAGCCGGATTTTCCTCCCAATTATATTTTGCCTGATAAACTGGCTATCCTGAACTGCCTGTCGGAAAACAGGGGGCTGGCTGTCTTGCCCGAGTTTCTTTGCCGCGAAGCTTTCGGGCGCGGCGAGCTTGTGCGCCTATGGGGCGGGAGCCGTCCGCTGGAGAATACGCTGTATATCGGCTATCGCAAGAATGCGCTGCTTACCGATGAAATACTGGAAATGAAACATCTGATGAAAACTGAATTTGACGGAATGGGGCAGGCGGGGGAAAGCTCTTTGTCGTGATTTCTTTCTGTTAAAACTATTTAATTGTCAGTGTGGCATACGGTTTTGAAATGAACAATCTCGTATTTTTGTTTTCAGAATACATTTTTGTTTTTTTATGGATGAAATAATAATTATTATCGGGTTGATAGTGCTTAACGGCATTTTTGCCATGTCCGAGGTGGCATTGATATCAGCCCGTAAATCTCGGTTGTCCACTGACGCGAAAAACGGAAACAAATCTGCCCGAGTAGCATTGAAATTGGCTGAAGATCCCGACCGTTTTCTTTCTACAGTACAAATTGGCATTACGTTGATCGGCATTCTGACCGGTATTTATTCAGGCAACAAGATTGCCGCTCATTTGGGGGGAGTGGTTGAGTCGTGGGGAGTTTCGCCGGCCTATGCCCCCATGCTGGCGCAAATCGTTATCGTTGTGATCGTTACTTACCTTTCTATCATTTTCGGCGAACTTGTTCCCAAACGCATTGGTTTGGGGGTGGCTGAAAAGGCTGCCAAACTGGTTGCACGCCCGATGAATGTTCTGGCGAAGATTGCCCTTCCTTTCGTCTGGCTGCTGGCAAAAAGTACGGAGGTTATATTTAATTTCCTTGGAATCAAGGAGTCGGACAACAAGGTGACCGAAGAAGAGATAAAATCGATCATTCAGGAGGGGACGGAAGACGGTGAGGTGCAGCCGGTAGAGCAGGATATCGTTCAGCGGGTTTTCTTGCTGGGTGATCTGAAGGTGGGGTCTATCATGACTCACAAAAGTGATATTGTTTGTCTGGAATCAGACATGAAGGCTGCTGATGTGCGTGAAGTGCTGAGCGATCATCTCTATGAGTTCTATCCTGTAGTGGAAGAGGGCGATCTGGATCATGTGAAAGGTGTGGTGAATTTGAAGGATCTGGTGCTGCATCTTTCTGAATCGGATTTCAATATGGACGCGCTCACTCATGAGCCTGTTTATTTTCATGAGAATATGAACGTATACAAGACGCTCGAACAGATGAAGCAGAAAAAGATCAGCCGCGCGCTGGTGTGTGATGAGTTTGGAGCTTGTGTGGGAATCATAACGCTGCGCGACATATTGGAGGGGCTTGTTGGATCGATGGACGGGCCGGGTGAGGAGCCTGACATCATCAAGCGTGTCAATAAAGAGGGATGGCTGGTTGACGGGCAGTGTCCGTTGTATGATTTCCTTTCATATTTCGACCGCCGTGACTTGTTTGAGAATACCGACTATCATACGTTGGGCGGATTGATTCTTCAACAACTTCAGCATATACCTCAGAGTGGAGAAACTGTTGAATGGAAAGGGTTTGTGTTTGAGGTTGTGGATATGGATGGCGCCCGTATCGATAAGGTGCTGGTGACTAATCCGATGGCTGAGGGCGATGAGGACTGCTGAAAAGAATTCGGATAATTTGTGGGTGCGCATGACGCACCCTTTTTTGTTTAGCGGGCTGTGTTTTGTAGGAATGTCTTGTTGTTTTTATCTCTTCACTGGAGTGATACGTTCTCCTCACTTTAGTGAAGACATCTCTTCACTCCAGTGATGCGATCTCCTCACTGGAGTGAAAAGGTCTTTTCTTTTTGTTTTTTTCTTTTTCCCTCATGTTCTCTTTCGGCTTTATATTATATATAATGTACAGGCCTTTCCTTCTCCTTGATCCGTCTTTCATTTTTTTTCTCGTCCG
>NZ_JANRHN010000056.1:0-10261 GCF_024733745.1 Bacteroides sp. ET225
CTTATATTTAATCGAGTTTATCGGACAGCAATATTAAACTTTACATATCTTTCTTATGCCCCACTCAAACCACACATCCTGTATTGTCTGATTGGGACATTACAAAAATATGTCATAGCAAAAAGAATCTCGGGAGTTATTTGTTTCACCCAACGGCATAATTTGTTCCTGCACTCATTTAATAACTTTTAATGCCGTAGCAAAGGAAATCATAAAAAGGCAAGGCCTGTCAAGGAAGAATGCGGGCCTGTTCCACCTTTTCCATCCAAAGCTCCGACATCCTTTTATGTCCAGCCGGAGTAGGATGGATTCCATCCCATATCCAATATGTATCCTGCGAAGTGGGTTCCTTGGCAAGAATTTCGTCAAACATTTCATCATACGGAAGACAAACAGCATGGTAATCGGCTGCAATCCTCTTTACAATACGTGAAAGACTATGCACAAGACTGTCACGCAACGCAAAATTTTTCTTATCCTTCATCGTACCTGTATAAGCGACGAACGGTGTCCCTAAAACAATCTTCAGGTCGGGATTCATACGCAAGGATCGGCCGAGCAAAGACCGGTAGCAACGTTCCCACGCCAAGGTGTCGAAAGGCACAGACATGTCGCCTTCTATATAATAATGTATATCATTCGTTCCAACCAGTATGGACAATACATCGGGATTCAGGTCGACCACGTCCTCTTTCCATCTCTGTTCCAGATCGGCCAATGTATTTCCACTGATCCCACGATTAAAGAAGCGGTATCCGTGATCCGGATAACGGCTTTGATAATAGGATGCACACAGATACATGTATCCGCTTCCATAGATATGATTCATGTCCCAATGATTCCGGGCAGAAGAAGGCATCGGGCCACCGTCGCTGCTTCCCCAACTTCCATCCGTTATTGAATCGCCGATAAACAGAATGCGAATCCCCTCGCAAAAAACGGAAGAAGACAAAAGAAAAAATAAGATAAAAAACATGTTGCGCTTCATATGCTGACTTTAATTAACAGTTTATTAACATTACAAATATAGACGTTTTATCTTTCCACAAAACACAAGACATGACTTACAAAACATTTGATACATCACTTAGAAACATCAGAAACACCCTGACGGCATCCGATGCAACAAGAGAAGCATTGGTTTGCCCGACAAAAAGGTTATATTTGCATGAGAAACAGTAACCCTATAAACATCTGGTATAATGAAAAATAAAAAAGCCATACTGAAACTGCTTTTCCTGTTGCCGCTTTCTGTCCTTGGACAGACAAAACCGAGTCTGACCTTATGGTATGACGAACCAGCCGCACAATGGGAAGAAACATTGCCGCTAGGAAACGGAAGACTTGGAATGATGCCTGACGGTGGAATTGAACGGGAACATATCGTATTGAACGAAATCAGTATGTGGAGCGGATCGGAAGCCGATTACAGAAATCCCAAAGCAGCCGAAAGCCTTCCTGCCATCAGGCAACTCCTCCTCGAAGGAAAGAACAAAGAGGCGCAAGAACTGATGTACACCAGTTTTGTCCCTGTAAAACCGGAAAAAGGAGGGACCTACGGAGCCTTCCAAATGCTAGCCGACATGTTTATCGATTACACATATACTGTACCGGATGATTCGGTCAAGAACTATAAACGATGGCTTGATCTGGAAGAAAGCGTAGCCTATACAGCATTCACTAAAGGAAAGGTCCGGTTTACCCGCGAATATTTCGTTTCCCGAAACAAGGATGTCATCGCAATTCTGCTGGATTCTGACCGTCCGGAAGCACTCAGTTTCCGCATCACATTAAGCCGCCCGGAAAGAGGGAAAGTCAAGAAGCAGAACGAAGGAGAACTTGAGATAGCCGGAATGCTCGACAGCGGAAATCCCGGGCAAGACGGCATATGCTATGCTGCATTCGCGAAAGTCATACCATGCGGCACACAAAGCCAAATGCAGACCCACAGCAACGGGACGATAGAGGTACGGTCAGCAGACAAGGCATGGATTATTGTATCTGCCGCCACCTCTTATCTTGCCGGAAATATCTACAGGACAGAGGCTCAGCGCCTGCTGAATGATGCAACACCCCCCAACTCCCTGATGCATATAAAAGAAGAAGCGGTCAAAAGCTACCGCAAACTTTTCACAAGGGCGGGAATAACATTACCGGAGAACAAACATTGTGCAGGACTCCCTACCGACAAACGTCTGGAAGCCTTCCAGCAGCAGGATGACCCTTCACTCGCAGCCCTCTATTACAACTACGGAAGATACTTGCTTATCAGCAGCACACGGCCCGGCAGCCTTCCGCCTAACTTGCAGGGACTATGGGCCAACGAACCGGGAACACCGTGGAACGGGGATTACCACACAAACATCAACATCCAGATGAATCACTGGCCCATAGAGCCAGGCAACCTTGCTGAACTGTACCAGCCGCTTATTGACCTGGTCAAACGGCTGGTTCCAAGCGGGGAAGAAAGTGCAAAGGCGTTCTACGGACCGGATGCAAAAGGCTGGGTGCTCCACATGATGACCAACGTATGGAATTATACCGCTCCGGGCGAACATCCCTCATGGGGAGCTACCAACACCGGAGGCGCATGGCTTTGCGCCCATCTTTGGGAGCATTACCTATACAACGGCGACAAACAATATCTTGCCGACATCTATCCGATATTGAAGGGTGCATCAGAATTTTTCCATTCGACCATGATACGTGAGCCGGAACATGGCTGGCTGGTGACAGCACCCACATCATCTCCGGAAAATGAGTTCTACACATCAAAAAACGACCGTACCCCAATCAGCGTCTGCATGGGACCTACCATGGACATCCAACTGGTGAGAGAACTGTATTCCAATGTCATAGAGGCAGCTAACATCCTGCAAACGGATTCCGTCTATGCTTCAGATTTGCAAAAAGCAATCGACCAGCTCCCCCCACATCAAATCAGCTCCAAAGGCTATCTGATGGAATGGCTGAAAGATTACGAAGAAGTCGACATGCACCATCGTCATGTATCACATTTATACGGACTTCACCCGGGCAACCAGATATCGCCGGTCAAGACTCCCAAATTGGCGGAAGCCTGCAAACAGACACTGGAAAGACGGGGTGATGGCGGAACCGGATGGAGCCGGGCCTGGAAAATCAATTTCTGGGCACGTCTGGGAGATGGCAACCGGGCCTATACTTTATTCCGGAATTTACTTTATCCGGCTTATACACATGCAAACCCGACGCAACACGGAAGCGGTACTTTCCCGAACCTGTTCTGTTCGCATCCGCCATTCCAGATAGACGGGAACTGGGGAGGAACGTCAGGAATAAGCGAGATGCTGCTTCAAAGTCAGGACGGATTTATCAGTCTGCTGCCGGCGCTTCCGGATTCATGGGACGAAGGACGTTTCTACGGATTCAAAGTGCGGGGAGGAGCAACTATCAGCGTTGAATGGACAGACGGAAAGCCGCAGAAAGTGGAACTTGTCGGGGGATGGAATCCTTGCCTAAAGCTGAAGACACCCGCAAACGCACAAAGAACATTATATAACGGAAAAGAAATCAACACTGAAGAATACATAAAAATGACCTTGAAAAAGGATGAAAAGGTGATTCTGACATTTCATTATTAAAGCGAATGCCCAATCTGCACATAAATTGTTAAGAAAGTATCAGACTAGCCTTCAGATTCCTCTTACATTTGTAAAAAATCAACCAAAATAAAAACAGATTTCATGAAAAACATTTCAAAACTAGCACTGGCATCCATGATATGCACAAGCTCTTTACTGCAGACGGGCTGCCAACAGAAAACGTCCGGGTCCGCCATTCCTTCTGATCCGGCAATTGAAGAAAACATCCAGCAATGGCTGAAGAAAATGACGCTGGAGGAGAAAATCGGACAAATGTGTCAAATCACCATTGATGTGGTAACCGACTTTGAGGCAAGCCAGAAAAACGGCTTTACTCTTGACAAGGAAAAACTGGATACAGTAATCGGAAAATATAAAGTAGGGTCCTTGCTGAACGTGCCGTTAAGCATTGCACAAAAGAAAGAAAAATGGGCGGAAGCGATCAAACAGATACAGGAGTTATCAATGAAAGAAATCGGCATTCCATGCATTTATGGCGTAGATCAGATACACGGAACAACCTACACGCTTGACGGAACAATGTTTCCCCAAGGAATAAACATGGCGGCAACTTTCAACCGTGACCTCGCGAAACGAAGCGCAGAAATATCTGCATACGAAACCAAGGCGTGCAATATCCCTTGGAACTTTGCACCTGTAGTCGACTTGGGAAGGGATCCGCGCTGGTCGCGCATGTGGGAAAACTACGGAGAAGACAGCTACGTAAACACGGAAATGGGCAAGGCTGCCGTAGCCGGATTTCAGGGAGAAGCCCCCAACCACATCGGGAAATACAATGTAGCAGCCTGCATGAAGCACTATATGGGATACGGAGTTCCGATATCGGGCAAAGACCGTACTCCATCGTCCATCTCACGCAGTGACATGCGCGAAAAACATTTCGCCCCCTTCCTTGCAGCCGTACGGAACGGTGCGCTGAGTGTAATGGTCAACTCAAGCGTAGACAACGGAATGCCATTCCACGCAAACAAAGAACTGCTGACCCAATGGCTGAAAGAGGACTTGAATTGGGACGGACTTATCGTAACCGACTGGGCAGACATAAATAACCTGTGTGTCCGCGACCACATCGCCGCAACGAAAAAGGAGGCTATCAAGATTGCTATCAATGCCGGAATCGACATGTCAATGGTTCCGTACGAAGTAAGTTTCTGCGATTATCTCAAAGAGCTTGTAGACGAAGGAGAAGTTCCGATGAGCCGTATCGACGATGCCGTAGCACGCGTATTGCGGCTGAAATACCGGCTCGGGCTGTTCGACAAACCTTACTGGAGCGTAGAAGAATACAGCAAGTTCGGTTCGGAAGAATTCACCAAAGTCGCCCTGCAATGTGCGGAAGAATCGGAAGTGCTGGTAAAGAACGAAAACAACGTGCTTCCCCTCGCCAAAGGAAAGAAGATTCTGCTTACAGGACCTAACGCCAACTCAATGCGCTGCCTCAACGGAGGATGGTCATACAGCTGGCAAGGGCATCGGGCTGACGAATGTGCGCAAGCTTACAATACAATCTACGAATCACTGTGCAATAAATACGGAAAAGAAAACATCATCTATGAACCGGGAGTGACATACGCACCCTACAGGAACGACAACTGGTGGGAAGAAAACAAGCCGGAAATAAGCAAAGCGGTTGCAGCTGCCGGAAGAGCGGATGTTATCGTTGCCTGTGTCGGCGAGAACTCCTACTGTGAAACTCCGGGTAACCTGACCGATCTCAATATGTCGTCAAACCAACAGGAACTGGTGAAAGCACTGGCAAAAACCGGGAAACCTATTGTTCTGATACTCAACCAGGGACGTCCGCGCCTCATCAAGGATATTGAACCGCTGGCAAAAGCCATTGTCAATATCATGCTGCCAAGCAATTACGGAGGTGACGCACTGGCCAACCTGCTTGCAGGTGACAGCAATTTCAGCGGAAAGATGCCGTTCACTTATCCGAAACACATCAATGCACTGGCCACTTATGACTACAAGCCGTGCGAAAATATCGGACAAATGGGCGGAAACTACAACTATGATTCGGTAATGGATATCCAATGGCCGTTCGGTTACGGGCTAAGCTATACCACCTACCAGTACAAAAACCTGAAGCTGGACAAGACGGCTTTCACGGCAGATGACGAACTGACATTCACGGTTGATGTAACCAATACAGGCAAGATGGCAGGAAAAGAAAGCGTACTCCTATTCTCGAAAGATCTGGTGGCAAGCAGCACGCCTGACAACATCCGGCTGCGCAATTTCGACAAAATAGCATTGGAACCGGGAGAAACAAAGACGGTTACACTGAAACTGAAAGGAAGCGACATGGCATTTGTCGGATATGACGGCAAATGGATACTGGAGAAAGGGGACTTCAAGTTCAAATGCGGTGACCAATGGATTGACGCACAATGCAGCCAAACCAAAGTCTGGGAAACGCCGAACAAATAAATGGAACACCTCTAACCGGAATGCAGGAATACGGAGAAATGAAGCAGATTCACTCCGTGTTCCTGCATTCTTCATCCAATATCAATCCTATTCAGACCTTGAAAGAAGTCAACAAAACAGAACAACCACTCATCCCAAAAGTCACGCATGAAAAACTTATTCCACTTATTCTTTTTTTTCGCCTGCATAGCCTGCCATGCACAAGGATACCAGAATCCTGTTATCCGAGGTTTTCATCCCGACCCCAGCATCTGCCGGGCTGGCAGCGACTATTATCTCGTGACCAGTTCGTTCGAATACTTCCCCGGAGTTCCTCTTTTCCATAGCCGGGACCTTGTGAACTGGGAACAGATCGGGCATGTGCTCACCAGAGAATCACAACTGAAGATAAAGGGAGGAAATATCTGGGGAGGTATTTACGCTCCTACCATCCGATACAACGACAGCATCTACTACATGATTACCACCAACAATTCGGACAAAGGAAACTTCCTGGTATATACTGACAACCCGCGCGGAGAATGGTCGGATCCTGTATGGATCAGCCAAAAGGGGATTGACCCTTCCCTCTATTTCGAAGAGGGACACTGCTACATGGTGAGCAATCCCGAGAATGCTATCTGGCTGTGCGAAATCGACCCGAAAACGGGAAAGCAACTTACTGAATCAAAACGCATCTGGGAAGGAACCGGAGGCCGTTACCCTGAGGGTCCGCACATCTACAAACGCGAAGGATGGTACTACCTGATGATCAGCGAAGGAGGTACGGAGTACGGACATAAAGTAACCATAGCCCGCAGCCGGAACATCGAAGGGCCTTACGAAAGCAATCCTGCCAATCCTATTCTGACACATATCAACAAAAATGCACAGGACAACCCCATACAAGGGGTCGGACATGCTGATATGATACAGGCACACGACGGCTCGTGGTGGCTGGTGTGTCTTGGGTTCCGCACGCAAAGCGGACAACACCATGTATTGGGAAGGGAAACTTTTCTTGCGCCTGTCTGCTGGAACAAGAACGGGTGGCCGGAAGTAAACGGGAACGGCACCGTCAGTCTGGACATGAAAAACACAAAGACACTTCCGCAAGTCAAATTGAAAGACACTTCCGACCAGAACTTCAATGGCTCCCGGCTGGGAGTGGAATGGAACTGGACAGGTAATCCCATAAAAGAGAACTATTCGCTTACTGAAAGAAAGGGATTCCTCCGCATAAGGGGAAGCGCCAACAAACTGGATGATTTCAACTGCTCTCCTTCTTTCATCGGGCGCAGACAGGAGGACATTGATTTTCAGGCTACGACAAAAATGCAAAAAGAAGGAAACGGCAATGCGGGAATCACCGCATACCTGTGTCCCTCCGCACATTACGACCTGCTCATCTCAGGCAACAAACTGAAAATCAGATACCGGATGGGGATGCTCCTCCATGAGAAAGAGATCTGCAAGATTCCGGAAGGAACCGTCCATTTAAGAATTGAGGCCAATGCGGATGTATACACCTTCTTATACTCACCCGACGGAATCCACTACACGGAAGCCGGACAGATGGACACACGCTACCTCAGCTCCGAAACAAACGGGGGATTTACAGGTGTCTATCTGGGCCTGTTCGCTGAAGGAAAAGGACATGCCGATTTCGATTGGTTTGAATATATGCCTCTCTGCCAGTGACGGACACCGGAAAACTCTGTCCCGGCATCCAGAGGAACAGTCTGCATCGGAAAAACAAAAGGTGCTGCCGGGACACGAAGTTTCCTCCAGATCTTCGCTACTTTCCACAGATTTTCATAACTTTGCATTCAGAATGACTATTAAAAACAAAATGAGTTATGATACAATCAATGACCGGATACGGAAAAGCGACCGCAACATTCGGTGATAAAAAAATCAACGTCGAAATCAAATCGCTCAACAGCAAGGCTATGGACTTGTCTACCCGAATCGCTCCTCTTTACCGCGAAAAGGAAATGGAGATCAGAAACTTGATTTCAAAGGTTCTGGAACGGGGAAAAGTAGACTTCAGCATCTGGATTGAAAAAGACGCGGCTGAAACCGCCACTCCTATCAATACCGCTCTGGTTGAGAACTATTATAACCAAATCCGGACAATATCCGAGAATTGCCGTATCCCGCTGCCTCAGGACTGGTTTGCCACACTGCTGCGCATGCCTGACGTGCTCACTAAGGTAGAAGCACAAGAACTGGAGGAAGAAGAATGGACGGTAGTACGGAAAACCGTTGAAGAAGCATTGCAACGGCTCGTTGACTTCAGAAAGCAAGAGGGCGAAGCTCTTGAAATGAAATTCAACGAAAAGCTGGACAATATCGAACGGCTTCTGGAATCTATCGAACCTTTTGAAAAAGAACGGGTTGCGAAAATAAAAGAGCGGATAACCGATGCGCTGGAACGGATTCTCGACACGGACTATGACAAGAACCGTCTGGAACAGGAACTGATCTACTATATCGAGAAGCTCGACATCAACGAGGAAAAGCAAAGACTGGCCAACCACCTGAGATACTTCAGAGAAACAATGGCGAGCGGACACGGACAAGGAAAGAAACTGGGATTCATCGCCCAGGAAATGGGACGTGAAATCAACACCACGGGAAGCAAGTCGAACCATGCGCAGATGCAGAACATCGTGGTACAGATGAAAGACGAACTTGAACAGATAAAGGAACAGGTACTTAACGTAATGTAAAATTCAACGGCTACATTTTATGAGCAAACTGATCATATTTTCGGCTCCTTCCGGATCCGGCAAGTCAACCATCATCAACTATCTGCTGAAGCAGAACCTGAATCTGGCTTTTTCAATCTCGGCAACCAGCCGTCCTCCCAGAGGAACAGAGCAGAACGGAGTGGAATATTTTTTCCTTTCACCCGAAGAGTTCAGACAACGCATTGCAAACGACGAGTTTCTGGAATATGAAGAGGTGTACAAAGACAGATTCTATGGAACGCTCAAATCGCAGGTGGAAAAACAGCTCGAAGCTGGACAGAATGTGATTTTTGACGTGGACGTTGTGGGCGGATGCAACATCAAGCGATTCTACGGCAACCGTGCGCTTTCGGTATTTATCCAGCCGCCTTCGATTGAAGAATTGCGCAAGCGTCTGACAGGCAGGGGAACAGATTCGGCAGAAGTCATAGAAAGCCGGATCGCCAAGGCTCAGTTCGAGCTGGACTATGCAGACAAATTCGATGTACGCATCATAAACGACAATCTTGAGAAAGCGGAAGCAGAAGCCTTGAAAGTCATTACCGAATTTATAAACAGAAAATAAACAGAAATGATGAAAATAAAGAATCCACAGAAGACGATGTTCATGCTCACCATCCTCTGCATCGTTATCGGGCTTGCAGCCATCGCAGTAGGAATTGTGGCCGTCTATAAGAAAGAATACATCATTGCCGCGGCCATGCTGCTGGTGGCTGTCTGGCAAATATTCAATTTTCGCCAATGGAGAAAGGCTATAAAATAAAGACTGGCATATTCGGAGGAACATTCAACCCGATACATATCGGACATCTGGCACTGGCAAATTATCTGTGCGAATTCGGAGAAGTTGACGAAATATGGTTTATGGTAACTCCGCAAAATCCGTTCAAGCGGAACGAAACATTGCTTGACGATTGGATGCGCCTGGAGATGGTAGAGGCAGCAGTAAAGGATTATCCGCATTTCTCTGCCTCTGACTTCGAGTTCCAGCTTCCCAAGCCTTCCTACACCGTGACAACGCTGAACAGACTGGCAGAGGTCTATCCCGAAAGGGAATTTCATCTGATTATCGGAGCAGACAATTGGGCATCCTTTGACCGATGGAAGTCGCCGGAAGAAATTATCCGGAAGCATCATGTGCTGATTTACCCGCGCAAAGGATATCCTCTCGACCCGGAAAGCCTACCTCCTCAGGCACGCATGGTTGAAACACCGCTGCTGGAGATAAGCTCCACCTTCATCCGCAATGCAATACATCAGGGGAAAGATATCCGCTATTTTCTTCATCCGGAGGTCTGCCGGATTATAAAGAAAAGAAATCTATATACAGAATAAGGGCATGTCCTGAGGCACGCTACCACAAAAGGCTTCACCCAAGAAAACAGCTACTCCCCAAACGGGAATGGCTGTTTCTTTCAAAAACAAGGCCATTAGTGTCCACTAAAA
>NZ_JANRHN010000057.1:0-9806 GCF_024733745.1 Bacteroides sp. ET225
ATACGTGTCTTGTCGGCTACGAGCTTGCCGTTTTCGTCACGCACTTTGGCAAAGCGCATCTTTTCCACGGCGAAGTATTGATAGGTTTCGTCAGCCCATTCATTTTGCCAGATGTCGATGTCGCCAATAACTTTTACGCCCAAAGAACGATGAGCGAGCATCGGAATATTTGCATAAAACGAATAATCACCATCTTTTCCAGTGCTTTGCTCATTGATTCCTTGCTCATAGTTCAAATGTAAGTCGGCCAGTTCTTTTCCGGCTTTATAAAATGCCATGAAATCCTGTACGTTATCAACAATAGGAATGCGTGGCAATGATTTTTTCAAGTCATCTGCGAAACGTTCACGGTATTGCTTGGAATGAAGCAAGCCATACACATAGTAGAAAATATGTTCTTTAGTAATGGCTCGTGAACCACCGAAGCGATTGCGCACTTCTTTTAAAATCCAGTCTGTGATGCCATCGTGACGAATATAACGGTTTGTTTCTGCATCATCGAAAAGTGAACTTTGGGTATTCTTGTTTTCCTCATACCAAAACATAGGAAAACATTGACCAGCTCCAATAGAACTCCTATCCACAATATGAGAAGTAATTGATACAGAAAATTCTTTTTGTCCAGTACTTCCATTTACGCATATTGCAATATTATTATAACTATTTGGAAAGAACGACGGCATCAAATACCTACTCCAGTTAAGTCCTTTATTGAAGTAAAGATGTTGCTTAAAATAGGGACGGTATATTGCATCAACTATTGTTTTTGACTCAAATTGCAGTTTTTTACCCTTTTGTACATCCTTAAATAAAGCTTCATCCCACTTTATTTGAGTTTCGTCTTTATCTACAAAATGTGATGCAACAAGATTGTTATTTTGTGCTAATGCATTTATAAAACGATTTGTTTCAGAGTTATAAAAAGATATAAGTCTTAGACAATTATCGGTTAATGTCTGTAAATTTGAGTTATACACCCATGACTCTCGATTTGTTATGACACCTGTTGAATAATTTGAAAAAATAGAATGAGCATTTATATTCTTTTTCTTTTCAGGAGCAAATGGAATCAGACTATCATATAGTCCATCTCTTTGATTTATCCAATCTGCCTTTTCGTTCGGTTCTATAACTTGCCAATATAATTTTTGAGATGAAATTGATCGTAATTCTTTTACCATTTTGAGCTTTTGCTCACGACTAAGATAATCGCCGATGTCATGGTAATGAATGATGGCTTTTTGTCCTTTTTTGCTCGGATTCTTGACAAGGCAAGTGATTGCAATCGGTGTACGAGAACCGCTACCAAAAATTTTTCCTCCTTCTTTACGTGAAAGTTCACCCGATGTACGTTGATTTCCACGCAAATTCAGCACATAGATGGAGGTAAATTCTTGCTCAAAGCAACGGCGAATACCAGAACCTGCACTACTATCAAGCCAGGCACCATTACTAATAAATGCTACAATACCACCTTCGTACTGTGAAATACGATCAGAGGCCCAACGAAAAGCCTTAATATAACTGTCATACAAAGATTTCTTTAATGAAGCTTCGGTAAATTTCACATACGTGTCTGCTATTCTTTTATCAAGGTTAGGATATTGAAGGTTTTGTGCATCATCATGTGCAGATTTTTGTCCTATTGAGTACGGTGGATTCCCCACAATAACTCTCACATGCGTAGCCATCTGTTTCTTTACTCGCTTGGAATTGTCCTGGAAGAACTCCGTAAAAAGTTCGTTGTGCTTTTTCTCTGCCAACTGGAAGGTATCAGTCAGACAGATTCCGCTATATGGCAGGTAAGTTTTACGACGAGTTATCTCATGGAACACCGATTCTATGTTCACATCAGCTATATAATAGGCCAGCAACACGATTTCATTGCAATGAATTTCATTAAGATACTTGCGCTCCATATCCTCTGGGCGGATAAGACCGGACTGCAACAATCGCGTAATGAATGTGCCTGTGCCCACAAACGGGTCAAGGATATGCACATTCTGTGCGGTCAGCGAAGTGTTGAACTCCGCCTTGAGAATATCATCCACAGAATGGATGATGAAATCTACACACTCTACGGGCGTATAAACAATACCCAGTTTTTCCACTGTAAGCGGGAATGCGCCCTTAAAGAATTTCTCATATAGGTTCTTGATGATGGTCTGTTTTCCCTCCAAATTATCAATGCCACCAACATTCATGCGTACCGATTTGTAGAATTTATCCAGAATCTCGGTATCTTTCTCGAAAGCCTGTTCTTGCAAGAGGTCTATCATGCGCTGCATGGAACGGCTCACGGCGTTGTTGTTCACGAACTGGTAATCGGCAAACAAAGCATCGAATACCGGACGGGTGATGATATGCTGTGCCAACATCTCGATGGCCTGTGCCGCATCTACTGACGGGTTAAGGTCGCGCTGTAGCCCCTTGAGGTATTCGTTGAACGCCTTTTTGTGTATGCCGGACTGGATGAGTTTGGATATGCGCTCAATGAACTTATGCGCGATGAGTCCGATTTCCTTAGCCCAATTCTCCCAATATAGGCGGTCGCCGCACTTTTCCACGAGCTTGGCATACATGCCGTCCTGCAACTCACCGAATCTAAGTTCCAACTGGCGGGCGATTTCCGCATTCTCCATCTGTCGCGCTTCTTCCTCTCCCTCCTGAAAGCCTAATCCCGGCCTGCCGATAGTGACTGACGGGGTGTAGGACTGTTTGTTTGGTTTCTGCTTGTTGAGTGCAATCTTATTCACCATCGCATTGAAACGGTCGTCGTGAGAGCGTAGCGCGTTCAGGATTTCCCAAACTACATCAAAGGTCTTGCTATTATCAAGTGCTTCTTCTGCTGAAACACCAGAAGGCACGACAATAGGGATGATGATATATCCGTATTTCTTCTCATCGGGCTGTCCCTTGTGGAAAGTACGCATCACACGACCAACCGACTGCACCACATCCACCTGTGAATTACGGGCGGAAAGGAACAGTACGGCATCAAGTGACGGCACGTCTACACCCTCGGACAAGCAACGCACATTGGTTACAACCCGACACTCCCGGTCATTGTCCGGTTCATCAGCCAGCCATTGCAGAATTCCATTTCGTTCCTGTGAGTTCATAGAGCCGTCTATGTGTTTTGCGGTTATCGAAACGGTATGCGATAGGCTTTCCGCATCTAGATTTTTGTCGTACTTTTCCGATATTTGCGGCAGTACGGAAGCCACATATTTGGATGCGATGCCCGCCCTGCTTGCGCTCTTGTCAATGGACGAACAGAACGCCACAGCACGGCGCATCATGTGTGGATCGGCATCCCATGTGCGGTGATCATCACCCTGTATCATCTTTGAGAGGCCGTTGATTACACCGATAAGTTTGGACGTGTCATCAAAATTCAGTTCGGTGGTCGTATCGGTGATGTCCCGCTTGATATTATCGGGCACATCGTTTTCACCGACGGTAAGGACAAGCACCTTATAATCGGTCAGCAGCCCGTTCTGTACGGCATAGGAGAAATTCACACGATAGAACTCTTCTCCATAAAGTGCTTTGTCGTCCATTGAGCAGAGGATGCAGTCCTTTTCAGAAGCCTTTACTTTGGCCGATTCACCGTACAGGCGCGGCGTGGCGGTCATGTACAACCGTTTTCGACCTTTCACATTGTCATCGGAGTGTATTTTAGTGAAATTGCTCTCATCCTTATCAGACAGTTTTACACCCGTAGTGCGGTGTGCCTCGTCGCAGATAATGAAGTCGAACACACCATATTCGCCGTTTGTTTCGGAAAGTATCTCCTGTTGTGCCTCTGACACGGCATCAATGGACTGGTAGGTGGAAAACACTACCACCAGTCCGTCATGGCTGCGGTACTTCTTCAGTTGCGAGGCGATGGACTTCGGGTTGGTAGATGCAGGTACGGCAAGGTCTACCACACTGTCATCTGCATCATCATATTTGTTTTTCTGTATCTTACGTGAAGCCTTGGAGTCCGAACAGATACAGACTGCCTTTATGGATTTTCCAACATCAGCTGACCATGCGTTAAGTGACTGACCCAACAGGGCGATGGACGGAACCATGAACAACACCAGCCCCTTGCCGTTCAACAACTGTTCGGCGATAAGTAACGATGTATAGGTTTTTCCTGTACCGCAGGCCATAATAAGCTTACCACGGTCGTTTCCCTCTGTAATATAATGCGTGTATGCCTTGGATATGGCATCGAGTTGATGCTTGCGCGGTTTTTTGCCTTCTACGAGTGCGGAGTTTCCCGTAAGACCATCCAACAGCTTTTGCCAATCCACTGGGGATGAATTCAGGTCGGCCATGCCGACGCGTGTCACTGGCGGTTCCTGATTACGGATGGCTTCCTCGGCATTGCTCCCCCAATGACTGGTAGTAGAAATCCATACGCGATTGGAGAAACGGGTTGTTTGAAATGTAACCTCATTCGTAAATGTGCGGCTGGAGGTGGCGAGGAACGAATCCACGGCAGGCTTGTCTATCGTGGCATCCTCGGTATAACACTTGCACTGGATGGCCCAATAGTCGCCCATTTCAGTCTTTGCCACAAGGTCTATACCTGTGTCTGTGCCTCCGAAATCCTTACGTCCCGGAAACTCCTCCCATAGCCAGACTTTTTCCAACTCGTTGTAACGTGGGTCTGTCAGCAACCATGAGCGCATTAGTCGCTCGAACTTTGTACCTTTCTCCTTTTCCGTGAATGATTCGGTACGGAATTTATGCAGTATCTCCTTGAAATTCATCTCTTGATAAGAGATAAATGCAAGTAAAATCTCATTTGAAAATCAGAATGTTCTGTACCTATGAGAATTTGATTGGCTCAACAGACGGATAGTTTTAATACAATTTATGGCATTATCAACAAGCTGTTTATGCTTATTTTTCAGTATTTTGTGTACCTTTGCATTATAACTATAACTCTTATCAAGAGATTCGGCTTTTTACTAAACAATTTTCACGCCTATCCTGTTATAAGTCTTTCAGAATAAGACCGTTCGCCTTATCCACCACATTCGTGTCAAGCGAAGCAAGATAGATGCGTGTCGTTTCTTCTGAATCATGCCCCATACCTTCACTAATGACTGCAAGAGGGATATTTTTGCTTTTAGCGATACTTGCCCAGGCATGTCTTGCACAGTACATGCTCAACGGAAGAGTCAAACCGACTAAACGGGCTATCTCTTTCAAAGCAATGTTTACACGAGAGATGGCATTTCTGTACTGTATCCGTTCATCGGTACATCGGGTGATTATTGGCAATAGGTATTGCATGTCAGAATAACTTTCATACTTATTTACAATATCTTCCATACACTTTTCCCATTTAACGGTGAGTTGCCGGCTAGTCTTTTTTCTCCTATATGTCAGAATACCATTTTTCAAATCCGATTTTCTCAGATATGCCATATCAACAAACGACATTCCACGGGTGTAGAACGAAAAAAGGAACATATCCCTTGCATAATCAAGATGCGGCTTCAATGTCAGATCAAGTTCCTTGATATACTTGATGACTTTTAGAGGAACAGCACGTTTCACAGTCTTGTCAATGCCTGTATAAACATGTCTAAACGGGTACTTCTGTTCAATCAGTTCTTTTTCCACAGCACGGTTATACACGGCACGCAAAATACGCATATAAAATGAAACTGTGTTGGGACAGATTCCTTTGCTTTTCAGCCATGCCTCATATAGCATCATCATATCGCTATCAATTTCACAAAGAAGAATATCTTGTCCATAGCGGAACTTCATGAAACTGCTCAATGCCGCAGTATAAGTTTCTGATGTTCGTATTTTGTTCAATAATTCTAATTGTTTGATAATGCCTTGCATAAAATAAAAAAAAGACTGTTCATTTACCCTGTTTTGAAAGGCTACTATAATATCATTCGCTGTATATGTACTTTTCCGGTTATCCAGTTGTCGGATAATCATGTCCAGCCGCTTCAGGTCCCATTCCATGCGTTCCTGCAAGGAAAGGAGCAGATTGCTTCGTTCCGAACTACTGACAATGATACAGCTCTCAGCTTCGTTCCATTCATCCGTAAATATCCGGTAATCCGTCTTTAACTGACGGATTACACGGTTCTGGATAATCTGATAATAGATAGTGCCTTCCTTTCCCTCTATGGTGGAAGGTCTGAATTTTACTTTCACACTGGCCATATCAATCGGATTCAGATTCTACCTGTAACTTAAATTTCTCCTGCATCAGGCTGTCGGAAACAACTTTCAGCTCGTTTTCGTACCCGTCGGCCTGTTTTCTGACCCATTCGATGGCCTTCTCGTCACGATGGATGTCAAAAACCTTGTTCAGCCAGAGAATATCTTCCGGAGTACACCCGCTCCAGGAACGGATGGCGCGGAACTTCAAGGCGTCGTCTGCATATTGCCGGTTAGACTGCCATAGTCTGATATTTCCCCATAAGGACAGGCTACATACCACGCCCATTCCGACCAAAAGAGAAAATACTTTGCTTGACCTGACTTCAAAACTATGCCGGTGAATATGCTTTACGCATGTCGGGATCACTTCTTCTGCCTGTCTGCCAGTTGGTGTTCCGGTCTTCTGTTCCAGCTTCCCGTTTATCATCTCAATCTTGTTCTTGATTTCTTCAAACAAAACATATACATTGTCTTTTTCCATACTTTACCATCTTATTTTTCGTTGTTTTTTCTTTTTCTTCTTTCTCAAATAATCGTCCGGATAACCTTCTGGTTGTTCCGGTTGCGGGTTCGGTGTGAACAGACCTAAAGAACCGCTGTATAATTCATAGCCATGCGGTTCCTGTTGATATGCCGGTTCACTCTGAACAGCTACCTGTCTTTTTGTTTCCGAATATGACGGTGTCTTTAATGCGGCATTTATCTTGGAATAGCTGAACTGCCTGTCAATTTTGGAACCGCTAAAGGAATAGCCGTTCATGATGAACACGATACCCTGTACTTCATTGGATTTTCCCTTGTATTTGAACCGTACATCTACTCCCTTTTTGCTTAATCCGGCAATCAGCTCCTTCCAGTTTCCGGCCTTTCCGACTTCCGTTTTAAGCAGACTGTAAAGTTCATACTTTGTCTTGTCTGGTTCCCTTAAACGTTCAGTCTTGACATGATCCTTGCCTTTGGCCATGTGAAGACCATATTTCAAGGTCAGTTCCTTGCAGATGCGTGCACTCCGTAACCGCTCGTTTTTGTCGGATATGGTCCTGCCATCATTATCTATCCGGTTGTAGGCGATATGTATATGAGGATGCTCCTTGTCGAAATGTCTGGCTATAAAGAACTGTGTGTTCCTTATGCCCATCCGTTTCATGTATTCCAAAGCTATTTCTGCCATAATCCGGCTGGTCAGCCTGCTTTCATCCTCTTTGGAAAATCCCAGTGCAATGTGTCCGACCGGTCTGGATACTTTCGGATTCATACCGGCCTGTGCTTCGAAAGCCTTTGTTATTGTGTTAACATCCTCAATGAACAAGCCGGCATGTGCGATAATCCTGGCATCCTTTTTACTGTCAATGATATAGCCGGTAACCTCACGGAATCCGCTTCCCTTTACAATCTTCGCAATCATAGCAGGATATGGTTCAGCAGTTCTTCGATTCTTGCCACCTGTACACGGCATTCCAGTTTTGCCGTATCGAATCCTCCGGCATTTGCCTTATGAGCCAGCTGGTTCAGATTGTTCGCCATACCGCATAGCTTACGGATATAGTCGGAATGTTCCGCTGTAAGTCTTTGCCGGACATATCCCTTACGGAAACATTCCCTCAGGTATTCACTTGCCGATATGCCTGCGCTTCTTGCCCTGCTTTTCAGTGTATAGTAATCCGGTGTCGCCAGTTTCACGGTAATACGGTATTTCAATTTGTCGGTCGTACTCTTTGGAGGACGGCCGCCCTTGTTGTTTCGTTCTGTATTCTGTTTCTTTTCCATCTGTTGACTATTGTATAAAATGAATGTACTGATTAGACCAGCGGGATGAACCTCTCACTGCGTCCAGTAGTGGGAGCAAGCGGTTTCGGTCTGCCCGAAACACAAACTTGCCCCACTAAAAACCAGAATCCCGCTATTTTGAGCATCTCTGAATATGCTCCTTATAAATCCGGGAGAAATAATACCGTTGTCGGTATCATCTTATGGAGGGGACAGGCCTGTTTTTCCGTTTCTGTTCATCATTTATTTTCTCATTTTGTTTGCCATGTTCCGATATGTCTCGGAATGAATTGTCTGGCAAAAAAAGAATATAAGTTTCCAATAGTCAAACAGTTGGTCGGGATGTGGCAACAATGTGACCTATTGCAGTTTGTATGCAGGGCAATAGGTGTGGAATGCGGTATTTTTCCTGTTTGATGAAACAATGAACCGGGGATTCAAACAGTTACTGATTTATTGACTTGAATATTTACTGACTTAATGTCGTATTGTAGTAAACATTCATGTCTGTGAATCATTGAAGGAACAATTCTTTGCTTCCTTATCTAATCAATGGCTTGGAAAAGTAATGAAGTAAGGTTACAGGGAAATAAACCATTCCTTATCCATTGCTATGGACCTTTATTGAATCAGATTCATAGATCTTTTATTCTGTAAATCGTTATTGGATGGAGTCCATGAATATAGGAATATTTACAGAAAAGGATATGAATGTGGCCTCATAACTAAGATAATCAGCGCCACATGCTGCCAGTTAAGCGGAAACCATTGCCTTTCAGAATATATGGCTTTTCTTTGTCGCAAACAACGAAAAAAGAATAAACATCAATCAACAAAAAAGGAAACGATATGGAATTTGTAGGAATAGAAAAGCAACTGTTTGAGGAATTGGTGCGTAAGTTTGAATACTTTGAGCATCGGGTCATGGAAATTTGCAACCGGGAGAACGACAGGACCCTGCACAAGTGGATGGATAATCAGGACGTGTGCCGGTATCTGAACATCTCTCCCCGCACCTTGCAGACACTCCGTGATAACGGTACCCTGCCTTTTTCTCAAATCAATCACAAGATATTCTATAAGCCGGAAGATGTGCAGGGTATCGTCAAGAAAGTTGAGGACAGAAGAAAAGAGGCTATTTACAGAGGACGTAACATATAACAGTTAAACAATAACCACTAAATCCATAATAACATGAGTGAACTGAGAACAGACAGCAGAGAATGGGTACACCGTATCATGGGAAGTCTTGACCGTATGCTGGTCGGGATTGAGAATCTGGCGGTCGGAAACCGTCCCGTACTGGGCGGTGAACGCTATCTGACCGACAAGGAAGTGTCGGCACAATTGAAACTGAGCAGACGCACGCTTCAGGATTATCGTAATGAAGGGAGAATATCCTATTATCAGTTGGGAGGTAAAATCCTTTATCGGGAGAGTGATATTGAGAAAATGCTTCAGGAAAATTATCGGGAAGCATATATGAGTAGTAAATAGATGAGAGATAGCAAACTAATTGTTATTTAAGCCTCTTGAAATAAGGATATTAAATAATATATTCTTACTAAAGACTAGCAAAAGGGGATCCTGTCCTGCTGAACAAGATCCCACTTTAATTTCGATTGTAAAGCTGAGTGAGGATTGTCCTCTTTTTATTTATTTTTTTCATCGTAATATTGTTCCAATAGTAGGAAAAACAATAAAAATACGCATAAAATTTCAACTCTACAATCAAGAGGAACCACTGCCGATAGCAAATTGATTCCGAGTGGAATGGTAACTCGATTTTTCATGGTCCAAAGATTTTAAAGGTTTATATTCCGAAAAATTCCGGTAGCGAAATT
>NZ_JANRHN010000058.1:0-9030 GCF_024733745.1 Bacteroides sp. ET225
CTCTAGTGAGAGGTAAAAATGACGGGATTCTTTCCAGAAATTCCGTCATAGCCGCCTCAAAAAAAAGAGGCCGCCGAGAATCGCTCCCGGCAGCCCCGTATGGCATTACGTAAGTTTGTCAGAACAAGAACCTCATCACATCGTTGAAGTTTGCCCAAATGAGCAGGCCGAACAGCAGGAACATTCCCACCACCTGCGCATATTCCAGGAACTTGTCGCTCGGCTTGCGGCGCGCGATGATTTCGTAAAGCAGGAACAGCACATGCCCGCCATCGAGCGCCGGAATCGGAAGAAGATTCATCACGGCCAGGATGATAGACAAAAATGCAGTCATCTCCCAGAAACGCTGCCAGTCCCATACCTTCGGGAAAATGCTCCCGATCGTGCCGAATCCTCCCAGACTCTTGGCGCCTTCCGCCGTAAACACATACTTCATGTCGTTTACATATCCCTTCAGCGTGTTAATACCCAGCGTCACGCCGGCAGGGAACGACTGGAAAAAGCCATAATCCACCTCAGTCACCTTATAGTCGGGAATGCTTCCGATTGCGGCAACCTTAAAGTTCGAATCGGTCTGTACATTCACCGTATCGCGTACACCTGCACGGGAGTAGACCAGCGAAAACTCGGCGGAAGTTTTCTTCTCCAGTTCAGCTTTCGCCTTAAGCACGTTCATTTCATGCTGGAACTCGTTCCACGATGCCAGCGGCTTGCCGTTGAACGCCAGCAACGAATCTCCCTTCTGTATGCCCGCCTTGGCAAATCCGCCCCCGGCAAGCACAGAGTCTACGACATTCGGACAAAACAGATCCATAAACATCGGATCTTCTTTCGCCACGTCCAGCAGGCTCAGTTCCGGCATAAGAATCTTCTTTTCTTCTCCATTGCGAAGCACCGTCACTTCGCGCGCCTCCACAACGCTCCGTATCATATCCATGTTGAAACGGGTCAGTTCCTTTCCGTCCGCACGCTTGAGGATATCACCGTCGCGGAATCCTATCTTCTGAGCCTGTTCGTTAAACTTCATTCCATACGTCATGTCGCCCAAGGCCGTATAACGCTCGCCCCACGCATACAAAATCATGGAATAGATAAACAAAGCCAGCAGAAAGTTCATCAGCACACCGCCAATCATCACCAGCAGACGCTGCCATGCCGGTTTGGAACGGAACTCCCAGGGCTGAGGCGGCCGCTTCATCTGTTCGGTATCCATCGATTCGTCGATCATGCCCGAAATTTTGCAGTATCCGCCTACGGGCAGCCATCCCACACCATATTCCGTGTCACTGTTCTTCGGCTTGTACTTGAACAAAGAAAACCAAGGATCAAAGAATATATAAAACTTCTCCACACGAATCTTGAACAGACGCGCAAAGAAAAAATGTCCGCCTTCATGCACAATCACCAGCAACGAAAGGCTGAGAACGAGCTGCAAGGCGCGAATCAAAAACGTTTCCATTCTACTTTAAATTCTTGTTTTATAATTAAACCATAACTGTTCTTCATCTCATTTCACTCCGTTTATCACCAGTTCGGCGGCGATACGGCGTGTTTCGGCATCCGTTTCCACATAATCCGTATAATCGGGAATCTGTATAAACGGCACGCGGGCCATTGCCTTCTCGATGACATCGCTCATTCCGAGGAAAGAAATCTTGTCGCTCAGAAAAGCTGACACAACCACTTCGTTGGCTGCATTGACTATACACGGCATGTTCCCTCCCTGATGCAAGGCTTCGTATGCCAGCGCCAGGTTACGGAAACGGGCAGTGTCCGGCTTTTCAAAAGTCAACGTACTGTATTTCGAAAAGTCCAGCCGTTCGCCCGACAAGTGTACACGGCGGGGATAGGAAAAGGCATACTGTATGGGCAAGCGCATGTCAGGAACTCCCAGTTGAGCCTTCACCGCTCCATCCTCAAATTCAACCATGGAATGAATCACCGACTGGGGGTGAACCACCACCTCTATCTGGTCGGGACGCACGCCAAAGAGCCATTTGGCTTCCATCACTTCAAATCCCTTGTTCATCATCGAAGCCGAGTCGACGGTGATTTTCGCTCCCATGTGCCAGTTCGGGTGCTTCAGAGCCTGCTCTTTCGTAACAGTCTGCAACTGATCCATCGTATAAGTGCGGAACGGTCCGCCGGAAGCAGTAAGAATCACCTTATGCACCGGGTTGTTCATTTCCAGACACTGGAAAACCGCTGAATGCTCCGAATCGACCGGCAAGATAGGCGCGTGATACTCATTCGCCAGCCTGGTGACAAGTTCTCCCGCCACGACTAACGTTTCCTTATTGGCAAGCGCGATTGTTTTTCCGGCCTTGATGGCATTTATCGTCGGACGCAGTCCCGCATAGCCCACCATCGCCGTAAGCACGATATCTATCGGCCCTGCCTCAACAACCTGCGACAAGGCATCGTTCCCTGCATAAACCTTTACAGGGAGATCCTCCAACGCCTCCTTAAGCTGCAAGTACCTGTCTTCGTTGGCTATAACTACAACCTCCGGATGAAACTTGCGTGCCTGTTCAGCCAGCAGGTCCGCCTTATTGTTCGCCGTAAGCGCATACACCTCATACAAATCGGGATGTTCTTCTATCACCTGAAGAGCCTGCGTCCCGATAGAGCCTGTAGAGCCCAATATAGCAATCTGTTTCTTCATAAGTCTAAAAAACGATATATTTAGCCGGATTGATAGCCTGCCCTTTGTGCCACAATTCAAAATGCAGATGCGGCTCAGAGCGCTTGTCGTCCGATTTTCCAGTCAAAGCAATAACTTCTCCGCCTTTCACGCGGTCGCCCACCTGTTTCATCAGCGAACCGCAATTCTTGTATATGGTTATAAAATTCTGCACATGCTGAACCTGAATGATATATCCGTAGTCCATTGCATACCCGGCAAACACCACGGTTCCGTCTAAGGCCGACAGCACACTTCCTCCGGAAGCCGTAGCCAAATCTACGCCGAAATGCTTTTCTTCAGGATTGAATTCCGTCGTTATGACACCCCGTGACGGAGGATAGAAAATAAGTCCGGTCACTTCCGTACGTTCTGATACCGAACGCAGGTTATAGCGTTCTTTCCGCTCATATTCCTGACGAAAACGCTCTTCTTCCTGTGTGCGCGACATCAGTTCTTCCGTACGTATGCTGGTAAGCGAATCCATCGAGCCGACCGTATCCGTCTTGACACGCCCTTCAAGTATATCCTGAATATTCATGATATACATCTTCTGACGATTCAAAGCCTCGGCAAGCGAATCCGCCCGAAGCGCATTGTCCACCACCTGCGCACGGACTTCACTGTTCATATAGCCGGGCAGATAATTGCGCAAAGGCGTAAAAGCGATAATCAGAGCGGCAATCAGAAAGATGACAGTACATGCAGACAGAAGCACAGACAATCCGTTCAGTTTTGAAACATGGATGCCCACCACTTCTTCCAGCGTATTCTCGTTGATGACCGTCAACTTATACTTGAACTTGAAGTTCCTCCAGAATGCCTTATGTCCTGAGTTCTTCATAACACAACCGCTTTAATCCAACAATCCGTCAGGCACATCCACATGTACGGCCTTATTTTCCCTGTCTACATCCAGAATAAACTCTTCGTGAGCAGGAAGCAGCAGCTCCTTCCCTTCTTTCTCTATTACAAAAAGCACATTGATTGTCGAATCGTCCACACCGACTATCTCTCCCAGAAAGCCATGATTCTTGTCTATCACCTTAAAGCCCTCAAATATATTCCACGACAAGGCTGCATCCCCGTCCTCTTCCGCATATCTGATCGGGAAATAGACCTCGACATTTGTAAACATGCGCGCTTTTTCGGCAGTATCCACCCCCTCAAATTTCACCAAAGCCACATTGCTGCTCTTGAAACGATACTCTTCGATAAAGAAAGGGACAAATATTCCGTCGAGCAGAAGCACCAGATAATCGCAGTCCGCACGGTCAAAAATGTCATCAGAGAAAGTAAACGATACTTCTCCCCTCACCCCATGCGGCTTGTTTATGACACCTATCTTATATACTTCTTCTTTTCTGATCATATGCTGTCATTCGATTCGTGTAATCCGGGCACCCAAAGCAGTCAGGCGCTGCTCTATATTCTGATAACCACGGTCAATCTGTTCAATATTATGAATGCGGCTGATGCCTTCAGCTCCCAAGGCCGCTATCAGCAGCGCGATTCCTGCACGGATATCCGGCGAAGTCATGTTTCCGCCACGCAGACAAAAGCCCCGGTCATGCCCGATCACCACCGCCCGGTGCGGATCACACAATATAATCTGAGCTCCCATGTCAATCAGCTTGTCCACAAAGAACAGGCGGCTTTCAAACATCTTCTGATGGATCAGCACGCTTCCTTTTGCCTGAGTAGCAACAACCAGCATCACACTGAGCAAATCCGGAGTCAGACCCGGCCAGGGCGCGTCGGCTATCGTCATGATAGAACCGTCGAGAAAGGTTTCGATCTGATAATGTTCCTGCGCCGGCACAAAAATATCATCATTGCGCTGCTCCACCCGGATGCCCAGCCGGCGGAAACTGTCGGGAATGATTCCCAGATTCTCATAAGAAACATCCTTGATCGTTATCTCACTCCCTGTCATTGCTGCCATACCGATAAAGCTGCCCACCTCAATCATATCCGGAAGCGCACGGTGCGTGCATCCTTTCAGGCTGCTTACTCCTTCGATTGTCAGAAGGTTAGACGCAATGCCCGAGATTCGCGCTCCCATACGGTTCAGCATCTTGCACAACTGCTGTATATACGGTTCACACGCCGCATTATAAATGACAGTCGTTCCTTCTGCCAGAACAGCAGTCATGATGATGTTGGCCGTTCCGGTTATGGAAGCCTCGTCAAGCAACATATAAGTGCCTCTCAGTTTGTCAGCCGAAATGCGGAACAAGCCTTCCGATGCGTCATAATCGAATTTCGCCCCCAGTTTCTGGATTCCGAGAAAGTGCGTATCCAGCCGGCGGCGTCCGATCTTATCCCCTCCGGGCTTGGATATCATCGCCTTCCCGAAGCGGGCTACCAACGGACCGACAAGCATGACAGAACCTCTTAACTTGGAACACCGCGAAAGAAACTCTTCGGTTTCCAGATAAGCCAGATTGATGTTATCCGCCTTGAACGTGTAAGTGTCGCTTCCAGTCTTCGACACCTGCACTCCCATATCGCGGAGCAACTGAATCAGGTTGTTCACATCCAGAATGTTCGGGATATTGCTGACCGTCACTTCCTCATCGGTCAGCAAGGTTGCGCAAAGCACTTGCAGCACTTCATTTTTCGCCCCTTGCGGAGTGATTTCCCCATTCAGTTTATATCCGCCTTCGATGACAAACGAAGCCATAGCATTTTAATATTTACGTTTCTGATTATTGTTCTGCTGCCCCTGACGGCGCCGAGGAATCAGCATACGCTGTTCAACCAAATGATAATCGGCAGCGGAAAGCTTTATTTTCCCTCCGGACAGTTCGCAAAGATCATCCAGAATCTTCTGATCTTCTACTCCGTCCTTATTCCAGTTGATATAATCCTTTTTCATGTGGTTGGCGATGTAACGGACAAGAACATCTTTCTCTTCGCCCTCCGGATAGGCAACCGCAATCTTAATCAGATCCTGTATCAAACGGCCATAATGACGGTAGTTAATCTTATTCGGCGAATAAGGAATCTGTTCCGGCTTCACTTCCAGACTTTCTTTCTTCACCACCTCCACCGGATAATCTATATCCAGTTTGAAATCAGACATGATTGCCAGATGGTCCCACAGCTTGTGGCGATAGTCTTCCATGTCGCGCAATTGAGGAAACATTCCTCCCATGATGTTCACAATGGTATTGGCGCAGCGCTGGCGCTCCGCACGGTCTTCAATGGTCAGTGCATGGTCAACCATATTCTGCACGCTTCTTCCGTATTCAGGAAGAGGCAATTTTCGTTGTTGGGTATTATATTCCATATCAATAAGTTGTTCTAAAAACAAATAAACTGCTACAGCAGCTTTTTAGGTTTGGACGCAACAAACTCTTTCAGATAGAAAGGTTCAAAATAAGCCACATCCTTAAAATCATTGTTCGCTACAGCCTTCTCTGCCAGCGGAAACATCCATTTTGCCAACGGATGAACGTCGTCCAGGAAATGGGCGTTGGGATGCTTAATCTTATCCTTGCACTTGGCAGCACCGTTTCCGAAGAAATACACCGGACGCTCAGCCAAGAATTCTTCATAAGCGTTCTCATCGACAATATCCGCAGAGATTTCACGCTTCACACGCAAGGCGCGGTCGTAAACGGCAGCATATACTTCCATACGGCGGGCGTCAATCATCGGACAAAGAAGCGCGTCTTCCGGCAAATCACGGAAAAGCAGTACAGGGACACACATCACCTCCAGTGTAGGAAGGCCTATCAAAGGAATGCCCAATGCATAGCAGATGCCTTTTGCCATAGAAACGCCGATACGCAGCCCGGTATAAGATCCCGGACCGCAGCTGACCGCCACAGCATCTACCGGAATGGCATGGCTGTCGGCAAATGACAAAGCTTCATCAACAAACGTCCCTAATTCCGTGGCATGGGAAGGTCCCTTAAAATCTTCTTTCGAGAAAATGGAAGCTCCATCCTGGCTGACGGCCACCGAACAGACTTCCGTAGAAGTTTCTATATGTAAAATACAAGACATAATCAAGCAGTATAATGATAATAGGTTGCAAATATACATTTTTCTCCTCATTACCCGCCCATTATCTGCTTACTTTTTATTTTCTATTAGAATATCCGGCCTCCAGCCTATGAGGTTATTTAATTGTGATTGTAGTTCCATCGCTCTACATATTTATCCAAGAAATCATTCAGTTTTTATGAAACAGCTAAATTGTCATTTTTCATTTGCCTTTTGCAAGCAACGCTTCTTTTATCCGTGCCGGAGTGCCCATGTGCTCAAAAAAATCCGTCACCTGCTTTTTCTCCATGGCGGAGAATGTGGCAGGCATCAGTTTCTCTATTTCTGCCAAGGACAGTTCGATGCCGTCCACGAAATATTTGTTGGTAACGTAGTTGATGAACAATTCCGGAGTCGGTTTGCTTTTCAGCATGCCTTCGAACATCTGGAGCGACCAGTCATACGCTTCGGACGCTTCATCATTTCTTCCGTTCTTCAGCAATATGCTACCTTTCCCTAAGTAGTAATACGGATTATGCTTGTCCACATATTGTTCTGCGTCAAGAATGGTCTGCAAGGCTTCTTCCGAACGCCCCAAAGACTCCAGAATGCCGGCTTTGTTGCCGTAAGCGTTTACCAGCGACGGGGCTATAGCAATTGCTTCGTCCAAAAGTTTAAGAGCCGCTTCCAAAGAATCCGGATGCATGCTCATGCGTGCCGCCCTGTCGTTTTTGGCGAGAGCTTCCGGAGAATAACTGTTTTGAGCCGCCAAGAAAGAAGCGCAAAAAGCAAAAATGATGGTAATTGCATAAGTTTTCATTGTGGTCAAATTTTGATTAGGCATTACTAAAATAGTCGATTAACATCTTACAAATCTGTAACAGTGGTTTATTGCAGATGGGTATTAGTTTCTCCAAAGTATGCCGTACGGGTAGCCTTCCCTACGTCGCTAATCATGTAGTGTCCATCAACCTGCTCCACCGTCAAAGGTATCTGTATGACTCGTTTGGCATACTCGTCTTGATAAATTACCGCATAATTGTTTCCTCGTATATGGACTACTCTTATACTCTCTATGCCGTCCATGCTTGCATCTTGCGCGCAGATAAGGGCATCTGCTCCGCTTTCCTGCGACATCTTCTTTGCCTGCTCCATTGCTTTTGGGGTAAGACAGGCCCGTTTCAGGGAATCCTCGAAAGCCTGCGAATGGGGCATGACCGCTATGTATTCCATATATTTCCTATAGAAATCGTACAGCACCCTTACGGGTGCTGAATTTTGCGTCGGAAACTCTAGCTACGCGGCACGCTGCGGTTAAACATAGTTGGGGCGGTTTCACTGTCCTGGTTATTGCCGGATAGTCTGCAGCTTGTAGCTGCATGGCTTCGTCCCGCTAAATTCCCATTATCATAAAAAACAGACTATGGCTAGTTATGTACCTCGCATTGGTGTATTTGCCCGCTGTCGCGCAACAATAGGTAATACAATACATGCGACTGTTCATCGAAATGGATTTTGCTCACCGGATTCTCGCTCAAGTTGTCCATCAGCCGGGTGGTTTCTTCCGTTTCCGTATTTACCCGGAATACGCCTTCGCGGCCCGCCACGATGAATGTTCCTTCTTGCGAAGCAGCCTCTATCAGGTAGGGGGCAGCGACCAGTTTCTCAAAGCGTGCCGTCACGTCCGCAGGCTTTGCAAGCGAGGCGTTCCATTGCCATATCCGTGCCTGCGTCTTGCCTGCTTCCGTATACGTGGTGCTGTAAATTGCGTTTCCTCCGGGAGTTGCAGACAATGAAATGATGTTCCCGTCCTGTTTGCCCGTCTCAATCTGCTTTTTGCTGCCCTTGCCCAAATCCATGCAAGCAAGCGTGTGCATGCCTGCGAGGTATACCGTTTGCCGGGTGGCGCTCATATGCAAGAGGGGAGCTGGGGAGATGGTTGCCTGTCGCACCATCTCACTGCAAGTTTGTGTCGAGGGTGAATAGGCTAAGAGGTTTCCTTGCTTCTCGAACAGCAGTTGCCCGTTCGGGAGGAATGTCAAACCATACGATGCCTCCGTTGGCGCATTGCCGGACATTTCCGTCGAGTCTACCACAAATTCCTTTTGCGAAGAAAGGTTCTTTACTACGATCTTGGACACTTTGTCCTTGTTCCATTGCTTGTAAGCAAGATACTTCCCGTCCGGTGACACATCGAATTGCCAGATATAATCTACCTGGGTCAGAAACGGATTCTGAGCATTTGCCTTCGGATTTGCTCCCAGCAGGCAAATGATGACTGCTAAAAAAATTCTTACCATGTGATTCATTGTACTATTCCAGTTATTCCTTGTTCAACAACAAAATATGTC
>NZ_JANRHN010000059.1:0-8740 GCF_024733745.1 Bacteroides sp. ET225
ATAATCATAATATAAGTGCGCAAAATTAAATAATATCATTAGAAGCACAGATTTTCGCAGATTAATGCAGATAATCAGCACAATAATCTGCGAAAGTCCGTGTTAGCCTGCGTTTCTGAACAGACCGGTTTTGTATAAACTGATTCTCAACATCTACTTATCTCTATGGCTTATTCTTTTTTTATCGTATCGGCCGGATTTATCCGCATCAGCTTTATTATCTGCCACCCTATCGCCATCGCAGTCAACAAAGCCATGACCGCAAACAGAATAACGCCCCACTCCCATCCATACACAGACTTCAGTGAAGATCCTTCCAACAGATTGGCCATAGCCAGTTTCAGCAGCGGATAAACCAACAGATACATGAGCAGAAACATCGTTATGTATGACTTGGCAAATAACATGGCAATATCCCTGTACGAAGCTCCGTTGATTTTCCGGATGGCCACTTCTTTCCGGCGGGTTACAGCGTCCATCGAAATGGAAGAATACATGCTGAGTATCACCAGCATCAGACTGACCGCAGCCAATATCCACATCACCGCTTCAAGCGTATCCATCATCGAATATACGCTCCGGCTGCCGAACTTATATACGTCCAAGGGCAAAGTGTATGGAACATGCTTCCGGCAGACCGCTTTTACCTTCCCCATCACTTTATCCGCATCCTGCCCGGAGGCAACTTTCAGCAGCCAGGTCTTGAAATCCTGTGCCGGGAAAAAGACAGAACCTGCAATACGACTGTTTCCCGTTACATTCTTGTACAGCTCTTCATAAACTCCGGCTATCTGATATGCCTTGCCGTCCAGCCTGATCATCCCCTTTACATGCTCATGCCGCATAAGCTCCGCAACGCTTCTGCTGACGTAGACAAACCCTTCGGTTTCCGTTTCCAATGCCTTTCCTTGCAGGGGGATATGGAAAAAACTGAAATAGTTCGGATTTCCGGTCATCACCTTGAGCCTGACTTCCGTACTGTCCTGCTTCATGAAAGTGATGAATCTGTAAGAAAGCATTCCGTCATCAGAATCCTCATTGAGGGAGGTCTGTCCTTCAATTTCCGGCATACGGTTGATTTCCGCATGTATTGCGTCCCAGTTATTCCGGATAACAGCCGTAGTCATGTCTATTGCAATGATCCGGTTTTCCTCTACCTTTTCCGAAGGATAATACAGCCGGCTTCCCAGTTCATCATACGACAGCCGGACAATAATCACAGTTCCGAGGAATCCCATGGACACAAACAACTGGATGCAAATCATCACACAGCGGAATCCATGCCTCCGCCCGTTTGTACGGATCCGATTGACAAGATTCACCCGGCGTACACGCCACACCGGACAAGCGACAATGAACAGACAGATGAAAAGAACCGCAAGATAAAGTCCGCCCTGCACCAGATAACAGTCTTCCAGCACAAACCAGCCCATGTTTTCTTCGGGCAAAAACGGAAAGCGGGAAACCAACAGCTGCAAGCCTTCAAGCAAGACCTGCGACAGCAGGAAAGCAAAAGACAACATGCAGAACACTTCGACAAAAAGCAGACAAAATACGCCCTTCATGTCTGATCCCATGCTTTTGCGCAGGGCCAGCTCATGCTGGCGGGCATAAAACATCTGGAAAGTGAACTTCAGGAAAGTGATCAGTCCCGACACCAGAATCAGGGAAGCGAGAAGGAGAGCCAAAATCTTCGCGATTACCGTATTCGTCTGCCCGCTTACCGGCGAAGCGTCAACTGTCACCGTCTTTCCTTCCTTGTCCCACGCTAGCCGTTTCAACGTTTCGTCCAGACCGGACAGCATTTGCCCTTCCGGAATGAAAGCATGAACCTGCAGCCAGGCATACGGCTGCAGCTCAAGCGGAAAATAACAATCCGCATCCAGATTCAGTCCGTCTTTGGGCACATCCGCCACGTTCACTATCCGGTAATCCCTTATTCCGTTTTCCGGCATGAAGGGAGCAAGGCGCACAACCATACCTATGGGACTTCCTCCCCGGGCTATCCTTTCAGCAAACTCAGACGAAACAACAATCTCATCCGCCGACTTCGGCAGAAAATTTCCATACAGCAGCGGCAGGTTGAAATAACGGAAAAAGGAACTGTTCGTCACTTTATACCGTACAATATACGGCAGGCTGCTCCCGTCTTTTCCGATGACATCCGCATCCGTGCGCATTGTAGCGGAGTGGACGGAAACCGAATCCAGTATTCCTTCCGTACGGAAAAGCAGTTCGTCCACATCCGCCAGAGCAAACGGCATGTCACCCCCCGTTTCTTTAGTGAATGCCATGATGCGGACATACCGTTCGTGTTCCGGCAATCTGCTGTAAGCGTCTGCCATACGGTCGACAAACAGATATGCCAGACTGAACACGACAATGCCCACAGCCAGACATAAAGCAGAAATCATGCTCTGCACCTTATACTTCCACAGATTCCGTACCGCTATTTTCAAATAATGTCGTATCATCATACTCCGTTTTTTATTCTTTCTTTATCATTTCTGCCGGACTGATGCGGGCAATGCATACAATGCGGGTCACAACCGTCAGGGTTGTAACCGCGGCCACAAACAGAAACACGCTTATCCAGAACCAGGCTCCATACTGAAAAAAGATACGGTACATCTGCCCCCAGTATCTCATGAATCCATAAAGCAGCGGAAAAACCAGAAGAGCCGTCATCCCGCCTATCCCGATATAGGTGCGGGCAAAAAGCCACATGATCTGCCTTGCGCTTGCACCATGCACCTTGCGGACGGCAACTTCCTTGCAGCGGCTCTCCGTATCAACCGTTATGGCCGCATAAACCCCTAAAAGCGTAAGGGTCACACATACCGCTGCCAAAAAGAGAATGACGCCTTTCAGCATGCTTTCTATCCCCTGTTGCGCTTCAATGTCATCCAGAAAAGTAGTGATGCGAGGTTCTATCGTATGAGGCAAGGCTTGCCGCAATAGTCCGTAAACATACACGCGCACTTCGTCTGTCTGTCCTGCATGGCATTTCAGGTAACAGTGCCCCACATACTGACGAAAATCGGCAAGCTGGAATACATATCCTTTCTCAGCAAACGCCCCTCTGTATGCATCCGTTACAAAAGAACTGCTTATTCCGGTCACTTTATAGCCTTCGTTGTAATACCCGTAAAGCGTAGTGCCTAAAGGCACCTGCTGAAACTTTGTGCGCAGCTCCTGTGCGAAAGCCTGATCTATCACCAGTTCGTTGCCGGTATCGGGTATTTTGCCTTGCAGCATGGGAATATGCATAAACCGGAAAAAGTTTGGAGGTACGGAAAGAATATTGACCGGAGTTTCCTCCTTATCGCGCCGGGAATCCGGCTGGATATAGAACACATTGCCGGAGGCACCCTGTGTATAATCAACGTCTGACAACAGGCAATCTTCCACCCCGGCACATTGTTTCATGCGCTCTATCAAGGCAAGCTTTTCCGCCTGCTTCATAAACGGGTAATCCAAGGGGATGCTCAATATCCTGCTTTTCTCCTGACGGGTCAACGTACCGAAGAGTGCCGATGTGGTTTTATCTGCCTGCAGATAGAGTGCGAAAGACAAGGTGACAAATATCCAACAAATGAAATACTGGATGGCAAGCATGATGTTGCGCACCCGATGCTTACCCCGTCCGATACTTATGCCGCGGATGCCTGTCTGGATATTTATCCGACGTGTACGTGCCACAGTAAACAAGCATACACCCAAGCTGCCTGCCAGCACCAGCAGCAGATATTGGGCACACTGGTATTGCAATACTTGGACATCAACAGCAAGTTCAAAGTTCATCACAACGATGTGCAATACGGGTGCCAACAACTCTATCAAGACAAAGACCAACAGGAAAGCTATCAGCACCGTCAGTGCCGCCTGAACAAATAATTGCCCCAACAGATGTGCGTTGCCTCCCCCGAATACTCGCCGGAGACTGTACTCGCCGCTGCGTGCCAAGAAAGTCCCCACCTGAAAATAAAAGAAATTGAGCAACCCCACCAAAAGCACCAAGCTCCCGATAATGCCGGCAATCCACACGATATACATCGTACCACCGTACTTCCAATAGGCATAACCTAAAGGACGGACATGCACATCGAACTCCCTGCCGAACATCTGCAAACCCAATCCCTTGGTGCGAAGGTCTGCTTCCAGTTCCTTCCGGCTATCTTCCCCTCCTTTCAGCAATACATAACCCATACCTCCCGTCACGTCCTTTCCCTTCCATTGCAGCCTCCCATCGCTATCATTCAACACCAGCATGGCGAGAGACTGCATATACGTAAAACTATTATTGGAAGGAATATCTGCCATCACCGCCTGCACGGTATAGCCGATGCCACTGTTCGCACCCGCAAAGGCGAACCTCGACGTGGTGCACAAACGCTTTCCGATGGCATCCTGCAAGCGGTTGCCATAGATGCGCCGCGCAAAGGTTTCCGACAAGATGACCGCATTGGGCGTATGCACAGCAGCTTGCCACGAACCCGCCAGCACATCCACACCGAATACTTGACGGAAACACGTATCTACTTCCATACATAGCATCGGGTCGAACGGCAACATCTCGTCGGGCTTCACTTCTATCTCAAACGAACGATAGCCAGGATACCCCAGGTATGTAAAGGCTTCTGCTTCCATCCCGTTCAGGATACGCAACTTATCTATCAGTTCCGGAGGCACTCCAGCCAAATCTGTCGCTCCTTGGGGTTCCTTCATCGCAATCTCGCCAATACGCTCTTTCTGAGGGAAGCATTGGTCGGTTGCCCACATCAGCCGACATACATACAGGCAAATGCTGAAGCACAACAAACATACCGCCAGCCCCACGATGCCAATCGCGCTCTGCACCTTGTACTTCCACAGATTCCGTACCGCTATTTTCAAATAATGTCGTATCATTTTAGTTTATGAGTTTTTTAAGTTTTATGATCATACACAACGCCCTACATCTGCAGGCTTCCCGTCAGTTGTTTTCCGACCTCATCACCTCTGCCGGATTGATGCGCGCCGCCTTGCCCACCTGCCACCAGAGCGTGCCCAACGAAATCAGCCCTACCAGCAGCAACGCCACGATGAATATCCATGCCGAAAGCGGTGCCTTCAGCACAAAGCTCTCGGTGTAACGGCTGATAATGAACCAGGCCAGCGGAACCGCCGCCGCAAACGAAGCAAGCAGCACTTTCAGGTATTTTCCGCCAAGCAGCCAATAAAGGCCGGCCAAGGTAGCGCCGTTCACCTTGCGGATAGCGATTTCACGGTAACGCCTGCGGATGTCGAAGAGCGAGATGCCGAACAGCCCCATGCACGACACCACGATGGCGATAAAGGCGAACACCGAATAGACCGTAGCTATCTTGCGGTCGTGGGCATACTGTTCTTTCACCACATCCGAAAGCCATGCATGGTCGAACTCTTCGGTTCCGTAGATTTCCTTCACCGTGCGGCGCAGGTACGCCAGCAGCTCTTTTTCCTTGCCCGGGTGTACGGCGATGGAAATCTTGCCACGTTCGTATCCTCCACTTATGACATAAACAATGGGCTGTACGCCACCGGTCAACTTACCGAAATAGCAATCGGCTATTACCGCCGCAACGGGCATCAGTTCCAACCCACCCTTCTTTACACTGCCATCAGCTCCAAAAAACATCCAAATAGGAGTTTCGGCCCTGACAAACGCTTCTTCCCTATCGGCATAGCCGAATAGTTTCATGGCTTCCTCGTTCAATGCTATCTCGCTACGGGTTACGTCACGTATCTCATCCGGCAAGTCGCCATCAAGCACTTTCAATCCGTAAAAATCAAAAAAAGCTGCAGGAACAAACAATGCCTTCACCGCTACCTTTTTATCCTTTTCATTGAAATAATTTATTTGAACTTCAGAAGTGATTTCATTAAACGAACTGCATATCCACGAATCAATGTACGGACACTCGTCCAATGCCTTCCGGATCCTTTCGATACGCTCGTTACGTGATTTTCTCCGCTCGTCCGTTTCATTCCCGTAATTCCAGTTTTCTTTCTGCAGATCTGCCTCCAATATTCCTTCCGTGCGGAACCCTGGAGGCGTATTGATCAAGAAATCAAAATGACGGTTGAAATAGACAGACAAGACTACAAGCACCACCGTAAAGACATACTGGATGCCCAGCAACACCGCACGTGAGGCAACGGAATAGCGCACCGGCACATTGCGCATGGAAACGACAGGCGAACGATAACCGTACTTGATATAAGGATAAGCCGAAGTGAGCAAAGGCAATGCCACAAGAATGCCCGACGACAGCCATCCGTCGAACCAAGTGTAGCTTATCGGCTCTTCCAACAAACGCTCTACCGGAACTGCTGTAACCTCTATCAGCACCCATGCCACGAAGAGCGAGGCAAATACCAGCGCGAAATTTTCCAGCCAGATTTCCACGAAAAGCGAAGAACGCTTCAGCCCCAACACCTTCTTGACGCCATATTCGCGCCAACGCTTCGCCAGCATCACCATATAGAGATTGATAAAGTTCAAGATGCCTACCGCCAACAACAAGATTATCACTCCCGACAAAATCAGCAGGTAAGACTTGTCGCCGTGGTTCATCAACGATTTCTCCACGACAATGGAAGGATCGAAATAAAACTGTTCCCAAGGAATAAACCGGTAACGCATAGGACCGGAATATTTCGTATCGCGATAAATGCCGCTCACCTTGTTTATCGCATCCAAACCGACACCCGGCAATACGCGGACCATTTCGATACTCATCCGGTTCCAATCCTGCAAACCGCGGGAAACCAACACGTCGAATTGCCAAACGGTTTTATTGGAAGAGCTGTCTATCACTCCTTGCACGACAACAGGTATGCCATCGTAAACCAGCACCTTTCCAAGAGGATTCTCCCGTCCGAACAGTTGTTCGGCAAACTTGCGGGTAAGGATGGCTCCCTGACTGCCTTGCATCGCCACAGTCCCCGCCACTACCGGATAAGCGAAGAAACGGAAGAAGGTAGAATCTACCGCCAGCATATCGGCATTGTAAGTGCGGTTCTCATACAAAATATGTGTACGCTCATTGGGAACAACCAGGCAGCGTTCCGTTACCTGCCCATCGGCAAGATAAACCGAGTCCATATACATTCGGGCACTGGGACACCAATTGCCGTGCACGTCTGCCAGCGGCAACACCACCGTTTCCGGATGAATGCAATTAGCGTCCACCGTAAGTTCGCGGTGGATGTAGCGCAGCAAGATGATGCTGCAAGCCAGGCTGAACGCCAGTCCCGACAAGCTGATGAGGGTATAGGACCTGGCGCGCGTCAGATGACGCAATGCGTATCGTAATGTCTTCATATAGCTTCTTTAACTTCTTCTTCAAAACACCAGTTCTTCGGCATCGCCAAAGTTATCATATCCCGTGGTAATAACCCAATCTCCGGGCTGCAAACCTTCGGTTATTTCATATTGGCGGGGATTTTGGCGGCTAATGGTTATCGGAACCTTCACCGCCCTGGTGCGGTCGGCGTTCAGCCTGAATATCCAGTTGCCTCCCGTCTGCTGATAGAAGTTGCCGCACGGAATCACCACAGCCTTTTCGGGCTGGCCCAGTTCGATCTGCACGCGGAAGCTTTTGCCCAGCCGCACGTTGTCGGGCATGGCTCCGGTAAACACCAGGTCGACATCGAAGGTGCGGTCCTTCACTTCCGGCACCACCTTGCTCACACGGAGCGGATAACGCCTGCCCTGATAAGTCACCGAAGCGGGGAGCCCTGCCGTTATCCGGTCGACGTAGTATTCGCTCAGTGCAACATGAATCTTGAACTGGTCCAGCACCTTCACCTCGGCGATGTTCTCGCCGGAAGCCACCTGCTGGCCGGGCGTCACCTTCACGAAGCTCAGCTGCCCGTCGACAGGAGCGCGCACCACCAGATCTTCCGTCCTGCCCAACGAACGCTCCCACTTTTTCCGTTCCCGTTCCCTGTCGTTGAGCAGCAGCTCTTTGCGGATTGCCGTCATAACCGAATCGCTTTTCAGCCCTTGCAGCTTGAGGCGAGTCGACTCCAGCTTGTAACGGTATTCGTCGGCCGATACCTCCAGCTGCGCCTTGCTCCGGACGCCCATCCTGTATTCTTCTTCTTCGAGCGCGAAACTCTTTCTGATTTTGCTCAGCTCGTATTCCGCCTCCAGTGCCTGCTGCTTGAGCGTGAGTGTCTTCTGCTCCATTTCAAGGGTCTTTTCCTCATACGAGATGCGCTGTTTTTCCCACTCGTCGCGCTGGTCTTCCAGATCGCGCATCAGATCGGGGTTGGTCAGCGTGAGTATGGTGTCGCCCTGTTTCATCAGACTCCCCTCTTCCGCAACAATGCGTTCCACATTGCCGCTCTCGCGCACGTTGACCATGAGGGTAAGAATGGGGTGAACCACTCCTTCCACATCTACATACTCCAGAAACTCATCGTTTTTCACTTCGGCCACCTGCACCGATTCCGGATCAATGCGCAGCCTGCGCGGACCGGAAGCAAGCACCGTTGCATAAACAAGCCCGCCCGCCACGACTATACCTGCCGCCAGGCGGTAGCGGTAGCGCACATACCAAGGTTTCTTTTCTAGCTTTATATCCATTTTTCTATAACAATTTGCTGTAAAACAAACAGTTGCCACATCCTCAATTCCGGATGTCCTGCCATCTTTATCTCTTCACTCCAGTGATACGATCTCTTCATTGCAGTGATACGATATCCTCAC